>CAXTPH010000243.1:0-3992 GCA_964245955.1 uncultured Sphingomonadaceae bacterium
CCACCACCGCAGCGGCCGGATCGGTGACATCATAGCCGTAGCGCCCGAGCGCGACGAGAAACCCCGCGTCGGTCCAGCCCGGATCGGTCGTCGCCACGGGCACGCGGTCGGCGAGCCCGGCGCGGCCGAGGCGCGGCCAGTCGAACAGTTCACCCGGATCGTCCTTACGCGCCGGGGCGATGTCGCTGTGACCGACGGTCATCGCCGGCGTGACCCGCCAACGCACCGCGATCTCGCGGACGAGCGCCTCGACCGCGTCCATCTGCGGCGCAGGGAACGGGCGATAGCCGAATTCGTGCCCCGGATTGACGATCTCGATGCCGACGCTCGCGCTATTGACGTCGGTGATGCCGCGCCACCAGCTCTTGCCCGCGTGCCACGCGCGGTTCGTCTCGTCGACCATGCGGACGACGACCCCGTCCTCGGCGACGACGTAATGCGCCGACACTTCGGCGGCCGGGTCGGCGAGCCGGTCAAGCGCGGCGGCGGCGCTCTGCATGCCGGTATAATGCAGCACGATCATCGACACCGGCAGCAGCCGAACATTGAAGTTGGGGCTTGGGCGGTCGATCATGCCAGCCGCTTCGTCACCTCGGCATAGGCCGCGTTGATCGCCGCCATCCGCGCCTCGGCGACGCGGAGGAATTCAGGCGGGGTGCCGGCGGCCATGTGCCGGTCGGGGTGGTACGTCTTGACCAGCCCGCGATACGCCGCGCGGACCTCGGCGAGCGGGGCGCCCGGCGCGATCCCGAGCACGACGAACGGATCGTCGACCGCCGGCGCGATGTGGCGCGCGCGGATGCGGGCATAGGCGGCCGGGTCGAAACCCAGCCGGTCGGCGACGACGCGCAGATATTCGAGCTCGCCCGGATGCACCCCGTCGGTCACCGCGATCAGCAGCAGCGCCTCGAGCAGGTCCTCGAGCACCGGCGTTCCCGGCCCGAGCAGGGTCGCGGCCTGGCTGGCATAGGCCTCGAACCCAGCGGTCGACCCCTGCGCCATCCGGTAGAAGCGCGTCGCGTTGGCGCGCTCGCCATCAGGAACGCGGAACAGCCGCTCGAAGGTGGCGAACTCGGTCGCGCTCGCGTTGCCGTCGGCGCGCGCCATCTTCGCCGCGAGCGCGATCGCGGCGATGGTGAAGGCGACCTGCCGCCGTTGGGGCGTCGGCGCGCGGACGTTCGCAAGATCGGCGGCGCTTCCCGCTGCCCCGCCGGCGAGCGCGCCGAGCGGCCCGCCAAGCAACAGCCCGACGCCGGTACCGAGCAGCGTTCGCCAGATGCCCATGCCGCTCCTTTCACCGCCGAGTTGACGTCCCGCCCTGATACGGGATTAATCGGGCGAGCGTCAGCGGGATAATGCCGCGGTGCAATATGGGGAGTGAACCGCATGCCGAGCGTCGTCGTCGTCGGAGCCAGCCGCGGCATCGGCCGGGAACTCGTGACCCAGTATCTGAGTGAAGGCTGGAGCGTCGTCGCGACCGCGCGCACGCCCGACCAAATCGCCGAACTCGCCGCCGCCGGCGCGAGCGCGTTCCACGCCGACACGACCGACGAGGCGTCGCTGATCGCGCTTGTCGCTGCCGTGCCGGGACCGCACGAGCTGCTGATCCTGAACGCCGGGATCGGTGCGCGCGATGGCACCCTCGCTGCGATCGACGTAGCGAAGTGGGCCGAGGTGATGGCAGTCAACGCACTTGGGCCGCTGCTCGCAGCGCGCGCGCTCGGCGGCAGCGTGCGCGACGGCGGGACGATCGCGGCGCTGTCGTCGACGCTCGGCTCGATCGGGGCCAACAGCGGCGGCGGGCTGTATACCTACCGGATGTCGAAGGCGGCGCTCAACGCCGGGTTGAAATCGCTGTCGATCGAACTCAAGCCGCGCGCCATCGCCGTCGCCGCGCTGCACCCCGGCTGGGTCAAGACCGACATGGGCGGGGCCGGGGCCGAGGTCGGCGTCGCCGAGTCGGTCGCGGGCCTGCGGCAGGTGATCGCCGGCCTGACTCCCGCGAAGACCGGCGCCTTCCTCGATTATCGCGGCAACGCGCTGCCGTGGTAGCCGAGCCGTAGTCCGCCCGGGGTCGATTCGACGGTCACCAGCCCGACCCGGGCGAAGATGATCCCGGCCAGTGCCGCGCGCGCGATCTCGACCGCGACCCCGGCGAATGCCGCGACGATCGATGGGTCGAGCCGAAGCTTCGCGGTCGTGACCACGACGCCGTCATCGTCGACCGTCACCGTGCCGCCGTCGGGGGCAGCCTCGATCGCCGTCATCGCGAGGCCGAGCAGGATCGCGACCTGCGCCGGGTCGCGCGCGGCGACCTGCCAGTCGAGGATGATGTCGGGACGGGTCCTGACCCAAGCGGCGAGCAGGCCGTGCCCCGTCGTCGCGTCGCTCGGCGGCGCCAGGATGAAGCGGTGCAGCCGCAGCGAGGTGACCGCCGCCGCGGCGCCATCGGCGATCAAGGCTCTGATCTCGGCGTCGCCATCGTCGAGCAAGTCGATGCCGGTGACGACCGCACCGAGCGGCCCGGCGAGATCGTGCGCGAGGCGCATTGCCACGAGCGCGGCAAGGTCGGTCATCGCTGGACTACTCCGGTTACCACCGCGGCCATCGCGAACACACCGAGCGCGATCGCGGTGCCCCTATTGAGTTTGACGAGATGCCGGTCGGTGATCCGCCCGCGCAGCCGCCGCGCGACGCCGGTGACCGCGAGCCACCACAGCATCGAGCCGGTGAAGGTTCCCGCCACGACCATCGCTGCGTTGACCAGATGCTCGGGGCTGTCGTGACCGATCCCGGTAAAGCCGACCGCGCCAAACGCGCCGATGAAGAACAGGATCGTCGCCGGGTTGGTCAGCGTCAACGTCAGCGCCGCCAACGCCATCCGCAGCGCCGACGCCTGGTCCTCATCGCCGCGCAGCTTCGGGGCCGACCGCCAGATGACGAACGCGAAGGCAAGCATGATCAGGCCGCCGCCGAGGCGGATGACGAGCGCATGGTCGGCGAGCAGGTGCGTCACCGCGCCGACCCCGAACGCCGCCGCCGCCGCGAACAGCGAGTCGCCGAGCGCTCCGCCTGCGCCGAGGAGCAGCGCCCCGGCGGTATGCGCGGTCAGCGTTCGCTGGATGACGAGCAGGTTGACCGGGCCGACCGGCGCAGCGGAGGCGAGGCCGATCAGCGCGCCGACCGGAAAATACAGCGTCGACAACGCGCTCATGACGGGACGCTCACAACGTCTCGATCGCGCGCAGGCCGAGCGCGATCAGCCGGCCGTCGGTCGTCTGCGTCAGCTCGAACTCGAGCCGCTGGCCGGGTTCGAGCATGCCGAACGGCGACTGCGCCACCGCCGAGATATGGACGAACGCGTCGCGCGGCCCGAGGTCGGGGCAGATGAAGCCGAACCCCCGGCGCGCGTCGAACCATTTGACCGCGCCGGTTGCCATTCAGGCCGCGACCAGCGTCAGCGCGGCGAAGCGGCCGTGCACCGGGCCGCCGGGGACGACGCGCCACGCGGTGACGGCGTCGCCGGCGGCGATCAGCCAGACCTTGCCAGCTTCGACCGCGCGCGCCGCATCGGTCGGCGACGGCTCGGCCACGCCGTTCGGGTGCGAATGATACCAGCCGACGACCTGCCCGCCCTGCGCGCGCGCGCTCCGGTGCGCGACGAGAAGGGCCGACGGTTCGATCTCGAACGCCCGGTCGGGATGCGCGGCGACGTTGGCGGCCGGCTCGGCCCGATCGATGCGCGCGCCACCGCCGAACAGGATGCCGCACGCCTCGTTCGGGGCATCGGCCCGCGCATGGTCGACGATCGCCACCAGCGCACTGCTTGCAATCGCGAGGTTCATCCCGACATCGGCTAGGCGATGGGGGAAGAATTGTCGACAACCGAGGTGGTTACCGTTGCGCCCGAAATGGCGGGATGGCGGATCGACCGTTCGCTCGCGGTGCTGATCCCGACGATGTCGCGCGAGCGGCTGAAGGCGCTGATCTGC
>CAXTPH010000244.1:0-3969 GCA_964245955.1 uncultured Sphingomonadaceae bacterium
CTCGCGACCTTCCGCCGAATCCAGGAGGCGCTGCCGCTCGACGGCGTCAAGGGCAACATCATCACCCCGCCGAAATTCGTCGCCGCCGAATAATCGGTATAAGCACTGATTGCCGGCCGCTCCCGCGAGGGGGCGGCCGTCTTCTTGTGGAGCGATTATGCCCGATACCTTTCAGTCCTTCTTTCTCGGCGGCTTCGAAGCGTCGACCCACCGTCGCCGCGACGGTGTCCGGCTCGATCTCATCGCCTCGACCGAGCATGACATCCGCGCCGCCGACGACTATGCGCTGATGGCGCAGCATGGCATCCGCACCGTCCGCGACGCCGCGCGTTGGCATTTGATCGAGCGGCGCCGCGGCGATTATGACTTTGCCTCGCTGCTGCCGCAGGTCCGCGCCGCGCGCGATGCGGGCACGCAGGTGATCTGGGACCTGTTCCACTACGGTATGCCGAACGGCGTCGACATCTGGGGACCCGGCTTCGTCGAGCGCTTCGCCGCGTTCGCCAAGGCGGTTGCCAAGCTGATCAAGGACGAGACCGACACTGTTCCGCTCTATGTTCCGGTGAACGAAATCAGCTTCTTTGCTTGGGGTGCGGGCGATGTCGCGGCGCTCAACCCGTTCGCGCGCGGCCGCGGTGGGGAACTGAAGGCGATCCTCGTCCGGTCGACGATCGCCGCGATCGAGGCGATCCGCGACGTCGACAGCCGCGCGCGTTTCGCCGTTGCCGAGCCGCTGATCAACATCATCCCCCAGTCGGGATCGCCCGAGCACGTCCGCGCCGCATCGGACTATATGGACGCGCAGTTCGAGGCGGTCGATTTCCTGTCGGGCAAGCGCGCGCCCGAGCTTGGTGGCGGCCCGCAATATCTCGATCTCGTCGGCCTCAACTGCTATTACAACAATCAGTGGATCGACCACGGTCGCACCGTCTATCTCGGCGATCCGCTCAACCGCCCGCTGCGTGAACTGATCGCGGTCGCGCACGGACGCACCGGCCGGCCGGTGTTCATCGCCGAGACCGGGACCGAGGGCACCGGCCGTGCGCCGTGGCTCCACCATGTCGGCGACGAGGTCGCGGCGGCGATGACCACGGGCGTGCCGGTCGAGGGCATCTGCCTGTATCCGGTGCTCAGCCATCTCGGCTGGGACGACTTCCGCCGCTGCCCGAACGGGATGATCGAGGCATTTGGCAACGGCGAGCCGCGCACGGTGTTCAAGCCGCTCGCCGACGAGCTCGCGCGGCAGCAGGGCCTGTTCGCGAGCGGGTACATCGCGCGCGAATAGTCACCCCGACGGCGCCTCCCCGTCGCGGTACAATAGGGTCACGCTGATCCGTCGGTTGCGCGGGTCGTTGCGGTCCTCGGGGTTGAACGGATCGGTGTCGGCGACCCCCTCGATCCGGCGGAAGCGTGTCGCGACCACTCCGGCATCGCCGAGCGCACGGCGGGTCGCGTCGGCGCGCGCGGTCGACAGCGTCCAGTTGTTGGTACCGCCATGGGCGTACGCGAGCGCATCGGTGTGGCCGCGGACGGTCAGGGTGTTTGGCACGTCGGCGACCGCCTTCGCCACCGTCCGCAGGAGCGCCGCCGCCGCGCCGGTAAAGACGCTGGTACCGACCCCGAACATGCTGAAGTCGGCGCGCTCGACAAGGTCGATGCGCAGCCCGTCGTGGGTCCGGACGAAGCGGATCTGCCCCTTCAGCCCCTTGAGCGTCGGGTCGCCGGCGATCCGCGCGTTGATCACGCGTTCGACCTTGTTGAACTTTTCCTCGTCGGCCATGCGCTTGTTGCCGGGACTGGTCGCCTTGTCCTGACTATTGGCCTTTGCCTCGAGCGGGCCGCCGCCGCCGCCGCCCTGGACAGGGGTCGGGCGCTGGCCGCGAACCGACGCATGCGGCGCGACGCCGTCCTCGGTGCGCAGCGACCGCCCGCCCATGATCCCGTTCGATCCGCCCGAATTCTTCATCTGGATGACCGTCGGCGTGAAATAATCGGCGATGCCCTTGCGCTGGTCCTCGTTTGTCGCGCCGATGATCCACAGCAGCATGAAGAACGCCATCATCGCGGTGACGAAGTCGGCATAGGCGATCTTCCATGCCCCGCCGTGGTGCGCGGCGTGGTGGCCCTTCGCCTTGCGGTAGACGACTTGCGGCTCGGTAAACTGGCCAGGGGGTTCGGGTTTCACTTCGCGCGCATCCCGTCGAAGACTTCGGAAAAGGTCGGCTGGTTTGCCGGCTGGATCGCGGTGCGCGCCGCCTCGATTACCATCGGCTGCGGCTGGCCCTTGAGGCTGGCGACGATGACCCGACGGACGACGAGATAGATCTCGGCGTCGGCGTCGAGCACCGACCGCAGCCGCGCCGCGCACGGCCCGACGATGCCGTAGCTGAGCAGCACGCCGAGAAATGTCCCGACGAGCGCCGACCCGATCATCGCGCCGAGGATCGACGGTGGCTTGTCGATCGACGCCATCGTCTTGACCACGCCGAGCACCGCCGCGACGATGCCGAGCGCGGGCAACGCGTCGGATAGCGTCGTCAACGAGATCACCGGCTGCGACGCGGCGGTGTGGTGCGTCTCTATCGCCGAATCGATGATGTCCTCGACCGCCATCGTACTGACCCCGCCGGTCGAGACGACGAGCAGCCGCAGGCTGTCGGTCAGCAGGTGGAGAAAGACCGGGTCCTTGAGGAACTGCGGATATTCAGCGAAGATCGCACTGGCTTTAGGGTCCTCGATATGCGGCTCGACTGCGACCGCACCGTCGGATTTGAGCATCTTCATCAGCCGCGTCGTCAGGAAGATCGCCGCCGAATAATCGGCGCGCTTGTAGCGCGGTCCGCGGAAGATGGCGCCGAACCCCCCGCCGATCGCCTTCACCCCCTTGATGTCGGTCGCGATCAGCGTCGAACCGGCGGCAGCACCCCCGATGATGAGCATCTCGTGGGGGAGGGCCTCGAGCACCACCATGATGTTGCCGCCGGTCAACGCGAATCCACCGAACACCATGACGAACAACACGACCAGCCCGATGACCGAGACCATGATTTGGTCGCTCCCAAAGACGCATACACCGTGTCGTCGTCGGGTGGCTTTACGGCGCGGTAGGGCGGCGGCTTATACTTAAGATCGGTTATCCATCGGGCTCCCGGTCAATGGAGGTAGTCCCACAGGCTGAGCCCCGACACCTTGACGAAGCTCAGCTGAGCCGCCTGGAGCACTGTCGTCAGCCGTTGCAGCCGGGCGATCGCCGCGGTCATGTCGAGGCTGCCGACCTTGGTCTGGTCGGTGGTCAGCGCGGTCGCGGCGGCGTCGAGCCGGCTGGTCTCGGTATCGAGGCGGGCCAGGCGCGTGCCGACCGTCGCCCGCGTATCGGCGTTGCGCGAGATCGCGGCGTCGAACCCGGTCTGCGCCGTCGCGAGCGCCGCCGCGCGCCGCGCCGGGTTGGCATCGGCGAGCGCGGTGCCGAGGCCGGCGAGCAGCGCGAAGGCATCGGTCGTCGTCGCCGCGCCGGTCGGACCGATCGCGCCGGGCAGCCCCGCGAAGGTGCTCGGCCCGTCGATGCCGGTCGCGATGTTCGCGTCGCTGAGGACGAGCACCGCCGCGCTGCCCGCCCCCTGCCACTGCATCGCCCCGCTCGCGTCGACGGCATAGGCGAGGCCCCCGGTTCGCGCGCCGGCGAACAGGCTCGCACCGTCGCTGTCGCGCGAATTGGCATAGCCGGCGAGTTGCTCACCGAGCTGCGCGACCTCGGCGGCGAGCGTGGCGCGGTCGGCGGCATTGAGCGTCGCGGTATCGGCCTGCAGCGCGATGTCTTTTGCGCGCTGGAGGACGCTGCCGGCCCCGCCGAGCGCCGCGTCGGTCGCGCTCAACCGGCTCGTCGCGCGGTCGATGCCGGTCTTCTCGACCGCGTTGGTCGCGAGCGCGCGGTCGATCGTCGCCAATCGCGCCGCGCCGATGGGGTCGTCG
>CAXTPH010000245.1:0-3925 GCA_964245955.1 uncultured Sphingomonadaceae bacterium
ATCGCCGGGCGGTCGTCGGCGGTGTCGCGGGGCAAGAGCTTCAACGCCAGCGCGCGCTCGGCGATCGGCAGCGCCTCGGCGATCTCAGCCGCCTCGGCCTCGGCCATCTCGCGCATCTCGGGGTCGGCGAGCATCGCCTCCAATCCCGCCGCCTCGTCGCGCAATCGCCGCACCTCCGCCGCCGCGACGACAACGGGGGTCAGCTCGGCATAGTCCTTCGACAGCGCGACGAACTTGTCCGACGCGAGGTCGGGATTGCCCATCTGCGCGGCGAGGTCGGCATGGCGCCGTTCGATCTGGGCGATGCGTTCGGGGGGGATGGAGATCATGGGCGTGGCCCGGTGTTCGTTCGAATTGGAGCTGCGCCTGCCCCCAACGTCGTCATCCCCGCGAAGGCGGGGACCCATTTTCCAGAAGCGACAGCGGTGAGCCGACGCCCGTCATGCAGCCGCGCGCAACGCCGGGCATCCTCTGGGAAATAGGTCCCCGCCTGCGCGGGGATGACGATCGGGTGAGCATTGGGCGTCAAGCGGACGGTCCTTCGCCGGATATTCCACCAACCCCGGGTCCGACTGCCGCGAGCACTCCCGACAAGAACACTTCGTCGGGATCGGCGCGCAGCCGCGTCAGGTGATAGCGCGACAGACCCGCTTCCGTTTGCCCTCGGACATAGACAGCCGCGTCGGCGCCTTCTCGTCTCGCGACTTCCGCGTGTCGCTTAGCATTCCCGCGATAGGCAAGAACGGTGGCAAAGCCCTCTCGACGCAAGCGAAAGGCCAAGCGACTAGCCTCGTCAAACAACGAAGGATTATCGGGAATAACGGCGATCGTCCTTCCCTCCCCCACCGGTTCCGCCACCAGCATCGCCAGCCGCTCGATCCCCGCCGCCCAGCCGACCGCGGGGGTATGCGGCCCGCCCATCGCCTCGATCAGCCCGTCGTAGCGACCGCCGCCGATTACCGTGCCTTGGGCGCCGAGATGGTCGGTGACGAATTCGAACGCGGTGTGGCGGTAGTAGTCGAAGCCGCGGACCAGCGCCGGGGCGCGGACGAAGGCGACCCCCGCCGCCTGCAGCCCTTTCTGCACCGCCTCGAAGAACGCCCCCGCCTCGACCGTCATATGCGCGTCGATGCCCGGCGCGGTGGCGACGAGCGCACGGTCGCCGGGATCTTTCGAGTCGAGAATCCGGAGCGGGTTTTTCACCAGCCGTTCGCGGCTCTCGGCCGACAGATCGCCGCTGTGCGCGGACATGTGCGCGACCAACGCCTCGCGCCACGCGGCCCGCGTTTCGGCATCGCCGAGCGTGTTCAACTGGAGCACGACCTTGTCGCCGATCCCGAGCTCAGCCAGCAGCTGCGCCCCCATCGCGATCAGCTCGACGTCGGCGGCGGGTTCGGCCGCGCCGATGATCTCGGCGTCGAGCTGGTGGAACTGGCGATACCGCCCCTTCTGCGGGCGTTCGTAGCGAAACAGCGGGCCGTGCGCGGCAAGCTTCATCGGCGCATATTGCTGCCAACCGTTTGAAATATAGGCGCGGGCGATGCCGGCGGTAAATTCGGGACGGAGCGTCAGCGACTCGCCGCCCTTGTCGTCGAACGAGTACATTTCCTTCGACACGACGTCGGTCGTCTCGCCGAGCGACCGCGCAAACACCGACGTGAACTCGAAGATCGGCACGTCGACGCGGCGGAAGCCGTACAGCTTGCGGACCCGGTTGAAGGTATCGACGACATGATCGAACCGCGCGATGTCGTCGCCGTAGAGGTCCTGCGTCCCTCGCACCCGTTGCACTTTGTCAGCCATGGCGCGGGAAATAGGGGAAGCGAGCGCGAAACTCCAGCGGCGCCCCTCCGCGTCGCCGACGGGGCATGGAAATGCTTGACTTTATTTGCCGGATCGGTTAGCAGAATTTGCCGGGCCGGATCCGTGTAAGGAGAAGGCGGACGACGATTTGCGTCGACGAAAACGCCAACTCCGTCAACTTAAGCGGTCAAAAGCTTGAGCCCGATGATGCACCCGATCAGGCCGCAGAGCAGCAGCAGCCGGGGCAGGCTCGCCGCATCGCCATAGACCAAGATGCCAACCAGAACGGTTCCCGCCGCGCCGATCCCGGCCCAGACCGCATAGGCCGTGCCGAGCGGGATCGACCGCCCGGCGTATTCGAGCAACCCCATGCTCAGGCTCACCGCGACGAGGAAGACCGCAACCCACGGCAGGTTGCGGAAGCCGTCGACGTAGCGGAGCGAAGTGGTGAAGCCGACCTCGCACAGCCCGCCGACGACGAGCGCCGCCCAGGGGTTCATGCCCCGAGCCGGGCCAACGCCTCGCCGTCGAGCCGGTAGACGGTCCACTCGTCCTTCGGCACCGCGCCGATCGAGCGGTAGAAGCCGATCGCGGGGGCGTTCCAGTCGAGCACCGACCATTCGAGCCGCGCGCACCCACGCTCGACCGCGAGCGCCGCGAGCCGCCTCAGCAGCGCCTTGCCCAGCCCCGATCCGCGCGCGTCGGGCGTGACGTACAGATCCTCGAGGTAGATCCCGTTCCGCCCCGACCAGGTCGAATAGTTGGTGAAGAACAGCGCCATCCCGAGGACCGCGCCGTCCGCTTCGGCGACGCCCCCCTCCGCAACAATGGCCTCGGCGGTCGGGGCCGCGCCGAACAGCGTCTCGGTCAGGCCGGCGACCGTCGCCTTCACCGCGTCGGGCTCGCGTTCGTACACCGCGAGATCGACGATCAGCTGAAGGATGGCGGGGACGTCGGCGGGGGTCGCGGGGCGGATGGTCATGGCTTGGTCCGGCAGAGATCGGGATAGGTCAGGCAGGAGATGGCCGCCCGGAGCGCGACGACGCGGGGGGTTGAGCAGGCGTTGGCCTGGATGATCCCGCCCTGACGCCGGCCGTCGACGACAACCCTCACCCACGTGATCGAATCGGCGATCGGCGGCTTCGGACCGTCCGGCGACGGACAGGTGTCGCGCAGCACCTCATCGGGGGCAAGGGCCCCGGCGAGCGCTCGCAACCGCTCGAGCATCGCCGGAGCAATCGCGCTTTCGGTCACCGTCGTGATCGAGGTGTCGGCGCCAAGGTGGCCGGCACCGAAGACCAGCGTCCCCCGATCGAGGTCGATCCGCGTTTCGGTCGGGAAGGAGGTGATGCCCCCCGTCGACATCGAGATCGCGTTGGGCCCGAGCGGCTGGTCGAGTATCGCGCGCGGCGCGGACGTGGGACCGGCCGCGAGCAGGACGGCGGCAGCCAGCGTCCAGACGCTCAAAGCGTCGTGGCCAGCGCAGCGAGCTGGTCGGTGGCGATGCCCCAGCCCGCTTCGAATCCCATCGCGGCGTGCGCGTCGCGGTCCTCGGCGGTCCAGTGGCGGACCACCGCAGTATAGCGGGTGCCCCCATCCTCGTCGTCGAAGGTCAGGGTGCCGGTCATGAACGGCTTCGCCGACGGCACCCAGTCGCCGACATAGGCATCGGTGAACACGAGCCGGTGATCGGGGACGACCTCGAGATACTGGCCGCGATTGGGGTACTCGGTGCCGTCGGGCGCGCGCATGACGATCAGGCTCGCGCCGCCGGGCCGGACGTCCATCTCGGCCGACACCGTCTCGAACGGCGGCGGGGTGAACCACCGGACGATCAGCGCCGGGTCGGTCCAGCAGCGGTAGAGCGCGGCGCGCGGGGCGGCGATCAGCCGGGTCAGCGACAGGTCGAACGTCTCGCTCACTCCGCCGCGACCAGCAACCCCGCCTCGGCCGCGAGCTTCGCCGCCTTCGCCGCCTCGATCTCGGCCGCCTTCTTTTCGACGAGCGACACGATGTGATCGACCATCGCGGGTTCGTCGATGTGGTGGCTCGTGACGCCCGACAGGAACACCATGTGCTTGCCGTTGCCGCCGCCGGTGATGCCGATATCGGTCTCGCGCGC
>CAXTPH010000246.1:0-3920 GCA_964245955.1 uncultured Sphingomonadaceae bacterium
GCCGTGGACGACGGTAAGGACGCCCGGCGGCAGCCCCGCCGCATCCCAGCACGCCGCCATGAAGTCGGCGACCGCCGGGGTCAGCTCGGACGGCTTGAACACGATCGCGTTCCCCGCGAGCAGCGCCGGGACGATGTGGCCGTTCGGCAGATGCGCGGGAAAGTTGTACGGGCCGAGGACGGCGACGACGCCGTGCGGCTTATGCCGGACGACCTGACGGACGCCGGCGACCTCGCCGCTGCGCACGCCGGCGCGCTCGGCCTGCGCGGCGATGCTGATCTCGACCTTGGCGCGGACGCTCGCCACCTCGGTCCGGGTCTCCCACAGCGGCTTGCCGGTCTCGCGCGCGATCAGCGTCGCGAAGTCCTCGGCGCGCGCTCCGACGACCTCGGCGAACGCGCGGGCGACGGCGATGCGCTCGGTGAGCGCGGTCGCGCTCCAGCCGGGGAAGGCCGCGCGCGCGGCGGCGACCGCGGCGCCGGGATCACCGGGCGGCCCCTGCCAGACGATGTCGCCGGTGCACGGATCGGTCGAGGTCAGGATCATGTCGTCATCCAAAGTCAGCCGTCATCCCCGCGCAGGCGGGGACCCATATCCCAGAAGTTTCCGCGGCAGGCACGGCTGCCGCAGCAGCCTGCGCTGTTGCCGAAATTCGAGGTTATGGGTCCCCGCCTGCGCGGGGATGACGGTTGTTCTCGGAGCAGCTTCACGGTCAAAATCCGACATGCCGCACCGCGTCACCCAGCCCGACCCGCATCAATTCCGCCTCGCCCGCCGGCAGCACCAGCCCGTCGGCGCACCAGTCGGCGTGGCCGATCCAGCTGCGGAAATCGCCGAGCCGCCCCGCCGCGAGCAGTGCGCGTGGCAGCCCGCCGCTGCCGTCGACGAGCTCGCCGACCGGCGCCGCCCGGCTCATGGCGATCGTCCGCACGCTGTCGGTCGGGCACGTCACCGTCGGACCGCCATCGAAGATGTCGACGTAGTTCTCGTAGCGGAAGCCCTCGGCCTCGAGCATCTTCAGCGCCGGCACCCCGCGCGGGTGCGGCCGCCCGATCACCGCCTGCGCCGCCTCGTTGAGCAAGGCGACATAGACCGGGTGCTTGGGCATCAGGTCGGCGATGAACTGGTTGCCGTTGAGGCTGTTGAACTTGTCGGCGTCGCGGAACTCCATGCCGAAGAAGCGGCGGCCGAGACTGTCCCAGAACGGCGAATCGCCATCCTCGGTCAGGACCCCGCGCAGCTCGGCGAGCAGCGTGTCGGCGAAGCGCGCGCGGTGCCCGGCGACGAACAGGTAGCGCGACCGCGCCAGCAGCCGCCCGAGACCGCCGGTGCGCAGGTCGGGATGGAGGAACAGCCCGCCGACCTCGCTCGCCCCGTCGTGGTCGGTGACGAGATTGAGCAGCCGCATCGAGAAGGTCTTGCCGAGTGCGCGCGAGGTCTGCGACGCGCTCGAGATCTTGTAGCTGTAGAACGGCCATTCGCTGCCGACGCGGCTGAATACCGCCGCCGTCCCGCCGATCCGCGCGGTCGAGGTCTGCTCGAGGATCAGCAGGTACATTTCGTCGGCCGGGCCGGTCAGGTCGGCGGTGAACGACGCTTCGGACTTGATCAGCCGCGCCGCAAGGGCGTCGCGGTCGGGCGGCAGGTTGGTGAAGCCGCCGCCGGTCAGGTGCGACAGGTCGAGCAAGGCGTCGAGATCGGACGCGCGGGCGGGACGGACGTGCCAGGTCATGGCCGCGGGAACTCGCGTAACATCTAACGCCTCCATCCCGACTGCGCCACGCGCACCAGGACGAGCGCCGACAGCCGTGCGCGCTCGACGAGGCTGTCGACGCGCATGAATTCGTCCGCCGAATGGATCGCGCCGCCGCGCACCCCCATCGTGTCGACCACCGCCAAACCCGTCGCGGCGAGGTTGTTGCCGTCGCACACCCCGCCGGTATCGCGCCAGCCGACCGGCAGCCCGATCGCGGCACCGCAAGCCGCGACAAGGTCGAACAGGCGCTGCTGGTTGGCGTCGAGCGGCTTCGGCGGGCGGGCGAAGCCGCCGTCGAGGGTGATTGCGACGTCGTGCTCGGCGGCGACCGCGGCGACGGCATCGGCGATCGCCGCTTCGGCCAAGTGCTGGTCGGCGAGGGTCGACGGCCGGACGTTGAAGCGCAGCACGGCGCGGTCGGGGACGATGTTGTTCGGCCCGCCGCCGTCGATCTTCGCCGGGTTGACCGATAGCCCGTCGCGGACGAGGCGACCCAACCGCAATGCGAGGTCGCACGCCGCGAGCACCGCATTGCGCCCCTTCTCGGGCTCGCGCCCGGCGTGCGCGGCGGTGCCGCGGACGACCGCGGCGAAGTTGCCCGACCCCTTGCGCGCGCCGGCGAGCGTGCCGTCGGGTAGCGCGGGCTCGTAGGTCAGCCCGAGATGGCAGCGCATCGCCGCGTCGCGGAGCAGCGCGCTCGATCCGAGCGACGACACTTCCTCGTCGCTGTTGAGGACGACCTCGTAGCCGATCGCCTGCGCGAACGGCGATGCCTCGACCGCGGTGAGCGCGGCGAGCATCACCGCGATCCCGCCCTTCATGTCGGCGGTCCCGGGGCCGTTGATCGTCGTCGCATCGAGCCAGCGGCAGGCCTGGAACGGATGGTCGGCGGCGAACACGGTATCCATGTGCCCGGTCAGGAGGACGCGGACGGGCGCGTGCGCGCGGACGACGAGATGGAGGTTGTCGCCGTGCGCGAGCGGTTGCGGCGTGCCGGTCGCGTCGACCGCGGACACCGACGTCGGCGCAACGCGGGCGACCGGACCGAGCGCGGCGAGCACGGGTTCGATCGCGTCGGCGACCGCGGCGAGACCGGGCAGGTTGCGGCTGCCCGAATTGATCGCCGCCCACGCCAGGGTCCGGTCGAGCATCGCTTTCGGGTCGATATTGGCCAGAACCGCGGCTTCGGCGGCGGTCGGCGGGCGTTTCGAGGCGAGATCGAGCGTCACGGCTGCCTTCTAGGCGCGCAGGCGCGCGAGCGCCACTCACCGCTTGGCGTGGCCGTTTCGGACCGGTATCGGCTTCGACGATGCTGATCCGCCCCGCGACCCCCGCCGATATCCCCGAACTCCACCCGCTGATCGAGCGTGCCTATCGCGGCGAGGCGTCGCGCGCGGGCTGGACCCACGAAGCCGATTACCTGTCGGGGCCGCGGACCGACGCGGCGACGCTCGCCGCGATCATCGCCGCGCCGGCGGAGACGATGCTGGTCGGGGTCGATGCGGGCCGGGTCGTCGCGTGCGTCCAGATCAGCGACCGGCGCGACGGGCTCGCCTACCTCGGCTTCCTCGCGGTCGAGCCGGTCGGTCAGGCAACCGGCCTCGGCAGGACGATGATCGCCGCCGCCGAAGACCATGCGCGTGGCTTCGGCGCGACGCGGATGGAAATGACCGTCGTCGACCGGCGGACGACGCTGATCGCCTATTACGAGCGGCGCGGCTACGCGCTGACCGGCGAAACGCGGCCGTTTCCCGCGGCGCTGCTGGAAGGCGTGCCGCTCGCTTTCGTCGTGCTGGCGAAGTCGCTTTAGGCGACGCGCGGCGCGCGCCGGCGGAGGGCGGCGCCGACGAGGCCAAACCCGCCGATCAGCAGCGTCCATGTCGCGGGTTCGGGGACCGCCGCCGCCGGGGTCGTCGCGGACAGGCGGAAGTTGGCGTCACAGATGCCCGTCGCGCAGACACGGTCGCCGAGGTCGCGCGTCGTGACGAGCGCGCCGCCGGCATAGGCGTCGCCGCCGAGCGCGACGCCGGTGAAGATGTCGATGTCGGGGCCATAGACGAAGCCGAGCAGCGACGACGTCGTCGCGACCGTGGCGGTATAGCGTTGCCCCGCGACGAGCGTCGTCCCGGTCAGGTCGAAATCATACCACGTGCCCGTGCGGGTC
>CAXTPH010000247.1:0-3915 GCA_964245955.1 uncultured Sphingomonadaceae bacterium
GCTGAGCGTCGTCATCTGGTCGGGCATGATCACCGCGATGATCGCGCTCTCGGCGGTGGTGGTGCCGAGGGTGAAGCCGCGCGCCTTGAGCCCGGCGTGCATCGCCCGCGTGCTCTCCCACAGATGGGCGCGCTTGTTGTGATTGTGCATCAGCTTGCGGATCGACACCGCCGACGAGGCGACGATCGAGGGCGGGAGCGACGCGGTGAAGACGTACGGGCGGCAGACCAGCCGCAGCGCCTCGAACTTCGGGTGGTTCGACACGCAGAAGCCGCCGACAGTGCCGACCGACTTCGAGAAGGTGCCGATGATGAAGTCGACCTCGGCCTCGACGCCGGCCGCTTCGGTGACGCCGCGGCCGTGGTCGCCGAAGAAACCCATCGCGTGCGCCTCGTCGACGAGGACCATCGCGCCGTGGCGCTTGGCCACCGCGACCATCTCGGCGAGCGGTGCGATGTCGCCGAGCATCGAATAGACGCCTTCGAGCACCACCAGCTTGCCGGCTTCGAGGGGCAGGCGGCCGAGGCGCTTGCCAAGGTCCTCGACCGAATTGTGCCGGAAGCGGACGATGTCGGCGTTGCCCATCGCGCAACCGTCGTAGATCGAGGCGTGGCTGTCGGCGTCGAGGATGACATAGTCGCCGCGCCCCGCGAGCGTCGAGACGACGCCGAGGTTCGCCTGATAGCCGGTCGAGAACACCATCGCGTATTTGGTGCCGTAAAACTCCTTGAGCGCGTTCTCGCACTCGCGGTGGCTCGTGTAGGTGCCGTTCAACGACCGGCTGCCGGTCGTGCCCGCGCCGAAGTCGCGCACCGCCGCCTCGCTCGCGGCGATGACGTCTGGGTCGAACGTCATACCCATATAGTTGTACGTCCCCATCAGGATCGTCTCGCGACCGTTGATGATCGCGCGCGTCGGCGACAACACCTTCGACATCACGACGCCGACCGGATCGCGCCCGCCTGCGTCGAGATACGCCTGCCGCTCGCCGGCAATCGCATCGAACTTGTCGAGCAGGTCGATCATTTCGCTAGCTTCGTCACGGCGTCGGCGACCTGGCCGATCGTCTCGAGCTCGGGGAGCATGTTGAGCGGCAGGACGATGTCCCACTCGTCCTCGATGTTGGCGACAAGGTCCATCACGGTCAGGCTATCCATCTCAAGGTCGTTCGAGAAACTCGTATCCTCGGTCAAGGGTACCGCCTTCTTGTTGAGCGGGCCGATCAACTCGACGATGCGGGCGAAGATGGTGTCGCGGGATGGCATGCACAGTTCCTGACGGCTACGTCCCACGATGCCAAGATAATATGGTCAAAGTCGGGCCGCGGCTAGCCAGCCGTGGGCGCGGTACCATGCCACGGCGCGGGCGAGCCCCGCGGGGAGATCGGTCGCGGGCCGCCACAGCGTCGGGGGGAGGCCGCGCCCGGTTGCCGCGACCCAGTCGGGGTGGGCGAGGTAGCGCGCGCGGTCGTGGCTGATCATCGGCGTGCGGCGCTGGACGCGGGCGAGGGCGGTCGCGACCGTGGCCCCGACGCGCAACACGCCGAGCGGGAGGCGCACGAGCACCGGCGTCCGGCCGACCGCGACCCCGATCGCCCGCGCGAGGTCGGCATGGCTGTAGCCGCCGTGGCCGTCGTCGACCTCCGCCACGCCGGTGACGCCGCTGTCGGCGACTGCAAGCAGCGCGCTGCACAGGTCGCCGACCTCGATCAGCGAGAAACGCCCGTCGCCGGGCAGGATGGCGACCCCGCGCGCGACCATCTGAAATACGGGCAGCGTCTCGCGGTCGCCGGGGCCGTACACCCCGGGGGGCCGGACGATCGCGGCGTCGAGCCCCGACGCGGCGACGACCGCCTCGGCCGCCGCCTTGCTCGCGCCATAGTCGGACAGGTCCGCCTCGCGTGCCGCGAGCGACGAGACGTGGACGAGGCGCCGCACCCCGGCGGCCCGGGCGGCGTCGACGATGCTGGCGGTCCCGGCGACGTTGCCCGCGTCGAAAGTGACACGGTCGGGCGCGTTGATCGTCCCCGCGATATGGATGACCGCGTCGGTTCCGGCGCAAAGGTCGCCGGGGTGGGCGAGGTCGCCGGCGATCCACTCGACGCCGGGGAGGGTCGGCTGCGGGCGGCGGGTGAGCGCGCGAACGGTGTGGCCGCGTGCGGCGGCGAGCGCGAGGAGGTGTCCGCCGACGAAGCCGGTCCCGCCGGTAACGGCGAGGATCATGAAGATCCTCCCCGCTCGCGGGAAGGTGGCGCGCTCTTGCGCGACGGAGAGGCGGTCGAGCAAGCGCCATCGTCGAGTTCGCGCAACCGCCCCGCCACCATCGCAAGAGCGATGGTCCCCCTCCCCGTGCCGGGGAGGATCAAGGATTCAGGCCGCGATCTCGAACGGCTGGATCTCGCCGCTCAGATACTGGCTGCGCGCCTTCGACCGCGACAGCTTGCCCGATGACGTCCGCGGTAGCGTCCGCGGCGGCACCAGCTCGACGACGCAGCTCATGCCGGTGATCGCACGGACCTTGGTGCGGATCGCCTCGCGCAGGTGCGTCCGCTCGGCGAGGTCGGAGGTGCGGCACTGGACGAGGACGGCGGGGGCCTCCTCGCCGCCCGGGGTGGTGATCGCGAAGGCGGCGATGTCGCCCGCCTTGAAACCGGGCAGCTGCTCGATCGCCCACTCGATGTCCTGCGGCCAGTGGTTCTTGCCGTTGATGATGATCATGTCCTTGGCGCGCCCGACGATGTAGACGTAGCCGTCAGCGAGATAGCCCATGTCGCCGGTGTCGAGCCAGCCGTCGGCCAAGCAGGCCGCAGTCGCCGCGTCATCGCGGAAATAGCCCGCCATCACCCCTTCGCCGGCAACAAAAAGTCGGCCGATGTGGCGGTCGGCGAGGCTCGCGCCGGTCTCGTCGCGAACCTCGATGGTCAGGCCGGGCAGCGCCCGCCCGCAGTTGACGATCGCGCGGTAGCGCGTCGGGCGCAGGCTCGCGGCGTCGGCGCAGACCCCGGCATAGCCCTCGCCCGATAGGACGCGCTCGTCGACCAGATCGGTGACGATCCCTTCGCCGACCGGCATCATGCTGACCGCGAGGGTGGCTTCAGCCAGGCCGTAGCTCGGCAGGAAAGCGTCGGCGTGGAAGCCGGCGGCGTCGAACACGTCGACGAAATGCTGCATCACCTCGGGCCGGATCATATCGGCGCCGTTGCCCGCGACCCGCCAGCGCGACAGGTCGAAGCGTTCGCGGACGTCGATCGACGAGCTGATCCGCCGTGCGCAGATGTCGTAACCGAAGGTCGGCGAGTAGGAGAGGGTCGTCCCCTCGTTGCGGCTGACGAGCGTCAGCCACGACAAGGGGCGGCGCGCGAAATCCTCGGTCGCGATATAATCCGCCGACATCTGGCTCGCGAGCGGCGACAGCAGGCAGCCGACGAGCCCCATGTCGTGGTAGAACGGCAGCCACGACACGATGCGGTCGCTGTCTTGGACCTTGGTGCACGTCGCATGGCCCGCGAGGTTGGCGAGCAGCGCGCGGTGCGTCACCGCGACGCCGTGCGGGAAGCGCGTGCTGCCGCTCGAATATTGCAGATAGGCGATGTCGTCGGGGGTCGCCTGCGGCAACTCGACTGCTGCTACGGGCGCGTCGTGGAAAATGCTCCAATCGTGCGCGGTGCACCCGGCGAGCGGCTCGGCGGCTTCGGCGACGAGCGCGAACAGCCCCGGCGGCGACAGCACGAGCAGCGGATCGCAGCTGGTGAGCTGGGTCCTGATCTGTTCAACATAGGCATCGCGCCCGCCGAACGAGGTCGGCAGCGGCAGCGGCGTCGGCAGCGCGCCGGCATAGATCGCGCCGAAGAACAGCCGGACGAAATCGGCCGAGGTCTCGGCGATCAGCGCGATGCGGTCACCGGGCCGGGCCCCC
>CAXTPH010000248.1:0-3901 GCA_964245955.1 uncultured Sphingomonadaceae bacterium
GCTTTGCCAGTACCGCGCTGTCGACCCTGTTCACCGGCGGCGCTTTCAGCTTCTCAGTCGCGCCGGCGGCCTCGCTGCCGCTGTTCGACGGCGGCGCTAACCGAGGCAACCTTAGCTATGCCAAGGCGCAGCGCGACCTAGCCGTCGCGACGTACCGCCGAACCGTCCAAACCGCTTTCCGCGAGGTTGCCGACGCACTCGCCCGCCGGGGGACGATCGAGGCGCAGGCGGCGGCACAGCTCGCCTACGAACAGGCCGCCGCCGATGCCGCGACGCTCGAGACCGCACGGTACAAGGGCGGGATTGATCCGTATCTCAACGCGCTGGTGACCGATCGGACGCTTTACGCTGCGCGGCAGGCGCTCGCGTCGGCGCAACTGCTACGAGCACAAAATCTCGTTGCGCTGTACCAGACGCTCGGAGGCGACCAGCTGCTCGATCCCGCGCCGCTGCATTGACTTCGGCGAAGTTTGAAGCGGAGCCTGGCGACGAGCGTCTATGCCGCGCGGTCTCGCTGCGCGACGAACTCTTCTTCGACCTCGCGCAGGCGGTCCTTGCCGAAGAACATCGCGTCGCCGACGAAACAGGTCGGAATGCCGAAGCCGCCGCGGTCGACCAACGCCTGCGTCGCATCGATCAAGGCCTGCTTGACCTCGGGCGACTGACTTTCGCGTAACAGGTCGATGGTGGGCAGCCCGGCGGCGTTGAGCGCGCCCGCGAACACTTCGGGCTTGCCCATGTCGAGCTCCTGCTCCCACATCGCTGCAACGACCGTTTCCACGTACGCCTCGAACACGTCGAGCTTCCTTGCGGCATGTGCGCCGCGCATCATCGCCAACGTGTTGATCGGAAAGAACGGGTTGAAGCGATACGCGGTAAGGCCATGGCGCGCGACGAAACGGTCGATTTCCAGCCGATCGTAAGCCTGCTTGTTGGGGATGCCGGCGAACGCCTCCGCCGGGGATCGGTTGTTCGTCGCCTTGAACACACCGCCGAGCAGCACCGGCTCGATGACGAACACCTTGCCGATGCGCGCCTCGATCGACGGAAGCGCGCGATAACAGAGATAGGCGTTGGGGCTGCCGAAATCGAAGTAGAAGTCGATCGTCGCGGTCATTGAGGTGCCCCTTAAGCATCGATGATATCGGGCGACCGTCCGATAGCAAGAGGCCTCAACGGGACACGCAGCTTGCTTCACCATGCTGCCCCGTGCAGGCTCCGCACCGGAGAAACCGTCGGCTTCGAAAGAACGCACGTCTATGCGGACCAGAATACTAACCGACCGGCATCACGCAGCTGATCGATGCCCTGCGGGTAATGCCCGTCGTCGCATGAAGATTTGCCGATGATCGAAACCGTTCCCGCCAAGCCGGGGCGCAATGCCAGCGTCGTCATCGTCGGTGCCGGCGACTATATCGGCGCGGCCATCGCCAGACGGTTCGCCGCCGAAGGCTATCTCGTGTTCATGGGACGCCGCAACGGCGATAAACTGCAGCCGCTGAAGGCGGAGATCGAAGCCGCCGGCGGTCGTGCCGAGGCGCGGTCGCTCGACGCCCGCGACGAGGAGCAGGTCGTTGCCTTCCTCGACGATGCCGAAGCGGCGGCGCCGGTCGAGGTGGTCGTCTTCAATATCGGGGCCAACGTCAATTTCCCGCTGCTCGAAACGACCGCCCGCGTGTTCCGCAAGGTCTGGGAGCTGGCGTGCTTTGCTGGCTTCCTGACCGGGCGCGAGGGTGCTCGCGTGATGCTGCCGCGGGGCAAGGGATCGATCTTCTTCACCGGCGCGACCGCGGGCCTGCGCGGCGGCTCGGGGTACGCCGCCTTTGCCAGCGCCAAGTTCGGCATCCGCGCCGTCGCACAGGCAGCAGCGCGCGAACTCGGGCCGAAGGGGATCCACGTCGCGCATCTGGTGATCGACGCGGGTGTCGACACCGAGTGGGTGCGCGAGCGCCGGCGTGCGGCCGGTGCGCCGGACGACACGGTGCTGCTGCAGCCGTCGTCGGTCGCCGAGGCATATTGGGCGCTGCATCAGCAGAGCAGCGACGCCTGGACCTTCGAGACCGAAATTCGACCGGCAGCCGAAGTCTGGTAGCCCCGATGCTGGTGCCGAGCAGACTTCCCGACCCGATGACAGGTGGCTAAGTTGGCCGCGCCCGGGTTGCGTGGGACCGGGTCGGCAGCGGCGGGCGGGTAGCATGAAGCATTGGGTTAAGGCGCTCGCGTTTGCCTTTGCGGTGGCGACGGGGTCCCTGTCGGTCGCGGCCGCTGCTGCTACACCGAGCGCCGCCGACCGGCAGCTGAAGACGATCTACGACGCCGAATGGACATGGGAGAAAAAGGAGTTTGCGCAGGTCAGCGACGGACTGCGGAGCAAGGCGGACGACCATTTCCCCGCGGTCACGTCGGCCGATTGGACACGCCGCCGCGCGTATTGGCAGGGCGTGCTCGACCGGATCGCGACGATTTCCCCAACCGATCTATCGGCCGAAGAACGCCTCAACGCTGCCGTACTGGGTGAATCGCTTCGCGCCCAGGTCGCCAATATCGACTACCGGACCTATGAGGCGCCGCTCAACAGCGACTCCTACTTCTGGGGTGAGGTGAAGCCCTACTCGGCGCTCGAGACGGAGGCGGACTATCGCCGCTACATCGGGCGGCTCAAGGACGTGCCGCGGTGGTTCGACGAGAACATCGCCAACATGCGCGCTGGACTGGCGCGCGGCTTCACCCCGCCGCGAGTGACGCTGGCCGGACGCGACGCGACGATCGCGGCTTTCGTCGTGACCGGGCCCGCCAACCCGCTCAACGACCCGTTCAAGACAATGCCCGCGTCGATCCCGCTGCCCGAGCAGGCGGCGCTGCGGGCCGAGGCGGCGGCGGTGATCGACGGGCAGACCGTGCCAGCGTTTCGCAAGCTGCTCGGCTTCTTCCGCGACACCTATGTGCCCGGCGCGCGGTCGACGCTCGCCGCGTCGGCGCTGCCCGACGGCAAGGCGTTCTATCGTAGCCAGATCCGCGAATATACGACGCTCGACCTGACCCCCGACGCGATCCACGCGATCGGCCTCGCCGAGGTCGCGCGGATCGATGCCGACATGAAGGCGACGATCGCCCAGACCGGCTTCAAGGGCAGCTTCGCCGAGTTCCTCGCCTTCCTGCGCAGCGATCCGCAATTCTATGCGCGGACCCCGGACGAACTGCTCGGCTTCTCGGCGCTCGTCGCCAAGCGGATGGACGGGCGGCTCAAGGACGTCTTCACCGTCCTGCCGCGCTACCGCTTCACCATCCAGCCAGTCCCCGATGCGATCGCGCCGGTCTACACCTCGGGCCGCGGCGGCCTGAGCGCGTGCCTGATGAACACCTACGACCTCAAATCGCGGCCGCTTTACAATCTCGTCGCGCTGACCCTCCACGAATGCGTTCCCGGCCACAGCCATCAGGCGGCGATGGCGCTCGAAGCCCCCGACCGGCCGGCATTCCGCCGCGAGACGTACTTCTCGGGCTACGGCGAGGGCTGGGGGCTCTATTCCGAATGGCTCGGCACCAAGCTCGGCATGTACCGGACGCCGTACGAGGAGTTCGGCCGCGAGACGTTCGAGATGTGGCGCGCCTGCCGCCTCGTCATCGACACCGGTTTGCACGACGAGGGTTGGACCCGAAGCCAAGCGATCGATTATCTCGTCAGCCACACCGCGCTCGCCAAGCTCGACGTCGAGATCGAGGTCGACCGCTACATCAGCTGGCCGGGGCAGGCGCTGGCGTACAAGCTCGGCGAGATGAAGATGCGCGCGCTGCGCGGCCGGGCCGAGGCCGAGCTTGGTCCGCGCTTTGACCAGCGGCGCTTCCACGACGCGCTGCTCAACATGGGGTCGGTGCCGCTGCCGGCGATGGAGTCCGAGAT
>CAXTPH010000249.1:0-3894 GCA_964245955.1 uncultured Sphingomonadaceae bacterium
GGGAAAGCCGTGCGGTCGCTCGCGCCGCGATCTTCGAATACATTGAAATCTGGTACAATCGCAAGCGCCGGCATTCAACGCTCGGTTATCTCAGTCCCGAACAGTACGAATCGTTGCTGCCGATAGCAGCTTAGCTAAGTGTCCGGGAAAGCGGGACAAGCTCAATGACGTCCGAGGCAATGACGCAATCCGAGTTGCTTGATGCCAGACCAACCGTAGTCGTTTCTGAGGCACCAATCGTTCTTACGGATACAGATCGTGGGATCGACCTACAAGTACGCGTTTCTGCGCCGATAGTGGGCGATGCGCTACCGATCATCGTCTTCTCGCATGGCAATGGTCAGTCGCTTTACGGCTACGGGCCGCTTGCGAACTACTGGGCGGCGCATGGCTTCATCGTGCTTCAACCAACGCATCTGGACTCGCGAACGATCGCGCTGACGCCCGAAGATCCGCGCCGCAGGCAGTTCTGGCGTTTTCGCGAGGAGGATTTGCTGCGCGTCCTCGATGGACTGGACGACATTGAGCGAACGGTGCAGGCGATCCAAGGCAGGACCGACCGGACGCGCATCGCGGTGGCCGGCCATTCGTGGGGTGGGCAAACCGCCAGCACTTTGCTCGGCGCGACCCATCCCGATCCCGACGACGGATCGGTGGTAAACAGGAAGGATGCGCGCATCAAGGCGGGCGTGCTGCTGGCTGTTCCCGGCAGCGGCGAGGACCTGACCGAATACGGGGCGAAAGCGTTTCCGTTCATGCACCCCGACTTCTCCGCCATGACGACCCCGGCGTTCGTCATCAGGGGCGATCATGACAAGGGTGCGCTGACGACGCGCGGGCCGGATTGGTGGCGCGACGCCTATGATCTCAGCCCCGCGCCCAAGGCATTGTTCAGCGCTTTTGGTGGCGAGCACTCGCTCGGAGGCATTCCCGGTTACGAGGCGCGCGAGACGACCGACGAGCGGCCCGAGCGGGTCGCCGCGATCCAGCGTTTGTCGACCGCCTTCCTACGCAGCGCGCTTTATCCCGGCGATCCGACCTGGCCGGAGGCGATGGCGGCGTTGGTCGCCGATCCCGCGCCCGAAGGCAGCATCGAGACAAGGTAGAACCGCGATGCCTTGCGTCATCCGCGCGGCGGCACCGACGTTCGATACTGAACGCGCCACTAATAGGAGTTGTGCATGAAGACGATCCTCATCACCGGCTGCTCGTCGGGCTTCGGCCTGGAGACCGCACGTTATTTTCTCGATCGCGATTGGGCGGTCGTCGCGACGATGCGCGAGCCGCGAAGCGATCTGCTGCCCGCCTCCGACCGCCTCCGGATCATCGCGCTCGACGTGACCGATGCCGACAGCATCGCAAACGCTATCGACGCGGCGGGGCCGATCGATGCGCTGGTCAACAATGCGGGATCAGGACTCATCGGCGCGCTCGAGGGCGTGAAGATGGACGCGACGCGCCAGCTCTTCGAGTTGAATACTTTTGGGACGATGGCGATGGCGCAAGCGGTCCTGCCGGGCTTTCGCGCGCAAGGATCGGGCGTGATCGTCAACATTTCATCGGCCGTGACGCTCAAGCCGTTGCCGATGCTGTCGGCCTATACGGCAAGCAAGGCAGCCGTTGAGGCGTTCAGCGAAGACCTCGCGCTCGAAGTCGAGCCGTTCGGCATCCACGTGAGGCTGGTCATCCCCGGTGGCGCACCAGAGACGTCCTTCAGCGCGACCGCGCGCGCAAAGTCGCAAGACGGCATCCCCGAAGCCTATGCCGCCTGGGCCAAGCAGATGTTTGCGGCCCCGCGGCCGCAGCCTGTCGAGGTCACCACCCCGACCGACGTGGCCCAAGCCGTATGGCGAGCGGTGACCGAGACATCGGCCCCGCTGCGTATTCCGGCGGGTGCCGATGCCGTTACACTCGCTTCGCGCAGCCGCGAACTTGTATGAATCCGGTCACCGGCATCCAGGGGCCGTCCGAACCACGGGGTAGAGCGTAGGTGACGATCGTCGGGCTCGAGGAGCATCTCGCAACGCCGGCGATCGTCGCCGCTTGGCGAGCGCTCGACCCCGCGAGCCGTGATCTGTCGATCGACATGGCCCTCGACAACCAGTGGGGGCGGGCGTTGCTCGCCGTCGGCGGTACGCGGATCGCGGCCATGGACGAGGCCGGGTTCGATATCGCCGTCCTGTCGCACACCACGCCCGGAGTGCAGAACCTTACCGGCGAGACAGCCGTGACCATGGCGCGCGAGGCCAATAATCTGATCGCGCGCCTGGTCCGCGAGCGGCCCGACCGCTACCAGGGGTTCGCCACGCTCCCGACCGCCTCACCGAAGGCGGCGGCGGACGAACTCGACCGTGTCGTCAACGACCTTGGCCTCCACGGTGCGATGCTGTTCGGCAGGACCGGCGACCGCAACCTCGACCATCCCGACTTCCTGCCGATCCTCGAAAAGGCGGCGCAATTGCGCGCTCCGCTCTACATCCACCCGCAGTCGCCACCGACGGCGGTCCGTGCGGCCTATTATCAGGGGTTGGGCGAAGGCGTCGAGACGGTATTGGCGACGGGTGGCATCGGGTGGCATTTCGACTGCGGCCTGCAAGTGCTGCGCCTGATCCTCGCCGGGACGTTTGACCGCCTGCCCGATTTAAGAGTGATATTGGGCCATTGGGGAGAGGTCATCCTGTTCTACCTCGAGCGGATCGACATCGCTTCCCCGTCCGCCAAGCTTGCTCGACCCGTGTCGGATTATTTCCGAACCAATGTCTGGGTGACGCCGGGCGGCATCTACAGTCAACGCTATCTTCGATGGGCGATCGAGGTGATCGGGATCGATCGGATCATGATGGCAACCGACTCGCCCTTTCAGGCGTCGGCGGGCGGACAGGCGCGGCGGTTTCTCGCGGACGCCGACCTCGACGACGACGAACGAGGCAAGATCGCCTCGGGGAACTGGGACCGCTTGGTGTCCGAAATCCGGCGGATGCCGAAGAGCGGACGATCGCTCGGCGAAGGAGGAGCAACACCATGACCAAGACGTGGCTGATAACCGGCGCATCGTCGGGCCTCCGACGCGCGATGACCGAGCGGCTACTCGGTCGCGGCGATCGCGTGGTCGCGACCGTCCGTCACGAACAGGGGTTTGACGCGCTGAGTGGTAAGTTCGGTGGCCACTACCGCTATGAAACGACATGCAGCCCTCAGCTCGCGCTTCGACTGCCGCCGCAATCCGCTAGCCAGTCGCGAGCGCATAAGCGGTGCGCGACTCCCGATAAAGCTGAGACTTGCGGTGTGGCTTGGTTCATCCCCGGACCTTTGGCTTCACGCGGTCGGTGCCGGGCACTGTAGATACAGCTGAAGGGCTTGCACGGTGCAAGCCTCCATAGACAGCGGGAGGAGGCTCCGGTGCCGGTTGCGAGCCGCCTCGTCCAGGTGTTGGTCGAGCACTCGGGGCAGCTCAACCGTCATGGCTTGGCGACGCGTAAGGGCGACCGGCATATCGGCTACGAACCGTTTAATGTCCCGCGCGAGCTTCAACGCTCGGTTATCTCAGTCCCGAACAGTACGAATCGTTGCTGCCGATAGCCGCTTCGCTAAGTGTCCGGGAAAGCGGGACAAGCTTAATGACGTCCGAGGTGATGCACCTTGCCAGTCGAGCCTAGGCGTGCCGTGAGGGTCTTTACGGACCGTCGGTTGGAGGGCGCGTGAACGGCTGAGCTCTATGCAGCAATGGTCACCGTCGTCGCGCCCCGCTTGCGGCGACTAGTTCGACGACCGCGGGCGCGACCTCGTAGGCACCGAGCCGCTCTTCGAGCCGCCCGAGACTTGTTGAGAATGTTCGAAGCGCTGTAAGCCGCCCGTCTCGAGATCAAGGACGCGCCGCGCCGCAACCATCTTCTC
>CAXTPH010000250.1:0-3856 GCA_964245955.1 uncultured Sphingomonadaceae bacterium
CCGACGCCCTGCAGCGATTTTCTCCGGCAGCAGGCGACCGACGCCAGAGTTGATTCGTGACGGTCGCGACCCGTGGCAGCGATCGGAGTTCGGCGCGCGCGTTGGGATGTTGTGCGGTGCGGGGCCTTGCCCTGGCGCATGCCGGTCCCTGCCTGCCATGTCGTGATCGCAGCGTGCAGGCGATGGGCGGTCCGCGACCCAGCAATAGCGTCAGCCGAAGAAGCCGTGCTGGCATTCACCTGATCTCGGCTATGGACAGCGGCGCACGACGATGGGAACGGCAATGCGCACGACGACCACCCGACCGAGGGCGCCCGAAGCATGACCACCCTCCTCTTGTTCGGCGCCACCGGCGACCTTGCGCGGCGGATGTTGCTGCCGTCGCTGTTCGGACTCGATGCCGACGGTCTGCTCACACGCGACACGCGGATTGTTGCCACCGCGCGCAGCAGCATCGACACGGCGGCCTACCGCGAAATCGCCACGACCGCGCTGAGCGAGCATATCGATGCCGATCGGCTGACGCCTGACACGGTCGCGGCGTTTCTCGATCGGCTGACCTACGTTCCGCTCGACGCGACCGACCCGGCGGCATTCGGCCCGCTCGCGGCGGCGGTCGGCGATGCCGATCTATCGATCTTCCTGTCGACGGCGCCGTCGCTGTTTGGTTCGACGATCTCCGGGCTCGCAAGCGCCGGGCTGGCCGGGCCTGGCGTTCGCCTCGCGCTCGAAAAGCCGCTCGGTGCCGACCTCGCGTCGAGCCGCGCCATCAACGACCAGGTCGCGACCGCCTTCCCCGAGGCGCGCACCTTCCGCATCGACCATTATCTCGGCAAAGAGACCGTCCAGAACCTGCTCGCCCTGCGGTTCGGCAACGCGCTGTTCGAGCCGCTGTGGAACACGCAGGGGATCGACCACGTCCAGATCACCGTGTCGGAGACGGTCGGGCTCGAAGGCCGCGGCGATTATTACGACGGCATGGGCGCGCTGCGCGACATGGTCCAGAACCACATGCTCCAGCTCGTCGCGCTCGTCGCGATGGAGCCGCCAGCGCGGTTCGACGCGACGAGCGTCCGCGACGAGAAGGTCAAGGTACTGCGCTCGCTGCGCCCGATCGACGCCGCGACGGTCGAGGGCTGCAGCGTCATCGGTCAATACCGTGAGGGCGCGGCGAACGGCCAGCCGGTCCCGGCCTATGCCAGCGAGCTCGGCAAGCCGTCCGCGACCGAGACCTTCGTTGCGCTCAAGCTCCATGTCGATAACTGGCGCTGGCAGGGGGTGCCGTTCTACCTCCGCACCGGCAAACGCCTCCCCGAGCGCCATTCGGAAATCACCATCCAGTTCAAGGCGGTGCCGCATTCGATTTTCGGCGCTCACAGCGGCCCGCTGCGGTCGAACCGCCTCGTCATCCGTCTGCAGCCGCACGAGAACATCCGCCTGTCGATCATGGCGAAGGAGCCGGGACTCGACCGCGACGGGCTCAAGCTGCGCGAGGTGCCGCTCGACATCGGGCTCGCCAACGCCTTCGCCGACGTCCGCCGTCGCATTGCCTACGAACGTCTGCTGCTCGACCTGATCGCTGGCGACCCGACACTGTTCGTCCGCCGTGACGAGGTCGAGGCGCAGTGGACGTATATCGACGGCATTCGTGCCGGCTGGAAGGCCGCGGGCATGGTGCCGAAGCCGTACGGCGCGGGGACATGGGGCCCGTCGGCGGCGATCGGACTTACCGAACGCGACGGCGTCAGCTGGTATGACTAATCTGCGCTGGGCGGCCGACGGCAGCGATGCCGCCGTTGCCGACCATATCTCGCGGGTCATCGTGAAGCCCGGCCCGGTCGCGTTGTGCCTCCCCGGCGGGGGCACGCCTGCACCGATCTTCGCGCGCCTCGCGGCGATGCTGCTGCCGTGGGACAAGGTCACGATCATGCCCGGCGACGAACGGGCCGTGGCGCACGACCATCCAGCGAGCAACGTCGGCAATCTGCGCGCGGCGTTCGGGAAGACCGGAGCGACGATCGAGCCGCTGTCGACCGAAATGACCTTGCCGCAGTTCGACCTCGTCTGGCTCGGCATGGGCGGGGACGGGCATATTGCATCGTTGTTTCCGAGCAGCGATCCCGCTGCGTCGGCCCCGGCGGCGGTGATCGCAGTTACCCCCGATCCGCTACCGCCCGAAGCACCGTTCGATCGACTGACGCTGACCCTTGCCGCGATCGCCCGATGCGCCGACATCATCATCGTTATCCGGGGCGAGGCCAAGCGCGCGTTGCTCATCGCGGCCGCCGCCGGTGACAACGATCTGCCGGTCGCGCGGCTGCTCAGGCTGGCCCCGGTCACTGCCTATTGGAGTCCGGCATGACCCTGCACCCGACCGTCAGCGCCGTCACCGACCGGATCATCGCGCGCAGCCGCGACCGCCGCGCCGCCTATCTCGACCTCATCGCCCGCGAAGCCGATCGCGGGTTGCAGCGGCCGGCCTTGTCGTGCGGCAACCTCGCGCATGGTTTCGCCGCAGCCGAAGGCGACAAAGCGGCAATCCGCGGCGGGACCGCGATGAACATCGGCATCGTCACCGCGTACAACGACATGCTGTCGGCGCATCAGCCGTACGGACGCTATCCCGAGCAGATCAAGATCTTCGCCCGCGAGGCCGGCGCGACGGCGCAGGTCGCCGGCGGGGTTCCGGCGATGTGCGACGGGGTCACCCAGGGGCAGGTATCGATGGAGCTGTCGCTCTTCAGCCGCGACACGATCGCGCTATCGACCGCGGTCGGGCTGAGCCACGGCATGTTCGAGGGCGTCGCGCTGCTCGGCATCTGCGACAAGATCGTTCCCGGGCTGCTGATCGGGGCGCTGCGCTTCGGCCATCTGCCGGCGATCCTGATTCCCGCCGGGCCGATGCCGTCGGGGCTGCCCAACAAGGAGAAGCAACGCATCCGCCAGCTTGCCGCCGAGGGCAAGGCGAGCAGGGCCGAGCTCCTCGACGCCGAGGCCGCGAGCTACCATTCGCCGGGCACGTGCACCTTCTACGGCACCGCGAATTCGAACCAGATGATGATGGAGGTGATGGGTCTCCACATCCCAGGCGCGGCGTTCGTCAACCCGGGCACCAAGCTGCGGCAGGAACTGACCCGCGCCGCGGTTCACCGGCTCGCCGCGATCGGACACGGCGGCAACGATTACCGCCCGCTTGGCCAGTGCGTCGACGAACGCGCGATCGTCAACGCGGCGGTCGGGCTGCTCGCGACGGGGGGATCGACCAACCACGCGATCCACCTCCCCGCGATCGCGCGCGCCGCCGGCATCGTCATCGACTGGGAGGATATCGACCGGCTGTCGTCGGTCGTGCCGCTGATCGCGCGGATCTATCCGAACGGCGACGGCGACGTGAACCGCTTCCACGCCGCCGGCGGCATGGCCTTCACCGTCGCCACGTTGCGCGCTGCCGGGCTGCTCCACGACGTCCTGACCGTCGCGGGCGGCATCGACGATTACGCGCGTGAGCCGGTGCTCGACGGCGAAACCCTCGTTTGGGCCCCCGCCCCGGTCAACTCGCGCGACCCGGTCATTCTGCGTGCCGCCAGCGACGCCTTCGCGCCCGAAGGAGGCATGCGGCTCGTCACCGGCAACCTCGGGCGGGCGACGTTCAAGACGAGCGCGGTCGCCGCCGAGCGCTGGACGATCGAGGCACCGGCGCGGGTGTTCACCGACCAGAACGACGTCGTCGCCGCGTTCAAGGCGGGCGAGCTCGACCGCGACGTCGTCGTCGTCGTCCGTTTCCAGGGACCGCGCGCCAGCGGCATGCCCGAACTCCACAAGCTGACGCCGCCGCTGGGCGTGCTGCAGGACCGCG
>CAXTPH010000251.1:0-3829 GCA_964245955.1 uncultured Sphingomonadaceae bacterium
ATCTGTTCATCGTCGACCGCAAGAAGGACATCATCATCCGCGGCGGCGAGAACATAAGCTGCCAGGAGGTCGAGAGCGCGCTCTACGCCCACCCCGCCGTCGCCGAGGCGAGCGTGTTCGGCCTGCCCGACGACCGGCTCGGCGAGATCGTCGGTGCGGTCGTCTTTGCCAAACCCGGCGCGGCGCTCGAGGCGGAGGCGCTGACGCAGTTCGTCGCGCGCGACCTCGCCTCGTTCAAGGTGCCGGCGCAGATCTGGTTCGCCGACGAGCCCTTGCCTAAGCTCGGCAGCGCCAAGATCGACAAGGTCGCGCTGCGTGGGGTATATCGAGCGCTCTACGCCGCCACGGAGCATGTCTGATGTTCACGACGATGGTCGAAGGAACCGCCGAGGACTGGGGGCATATCGCCCGCGAGCACGGCGTCCACCAGAAGAGCGCGGCGCCCGCGCAGATCATGGAGTCGCTCGCGCGGCTCGACGCGATTGCGGTCGGCTTCGCCGCATCGCAGCTCGGGCATAGTTTGATGGCGGGGACACTCGCGCGGCGTGCCGGAGCGTCCGACGAGGAGGTCGTCGCAGCATTGTGCCACGACCTCGGCAAGCTGATGAGCATCCCCAATCACGGCGCGATCGCCGCCGAGATCCTCAAGCCTTATGTCCGCGACGACATCTACCATGCGGTCAAGCATCACCAGGCGTTCCAGGGGCGCTATTACTATGAATATATGGGGCAATCGCCGAACCTGCGCGACAATTTCGCGAACGAGCCGTGGTACGACTTCGCGGTCAAGCTCGTCGACGAATGGGATGCGCCGGCGTTCGACCCCGGTTTCCCCGCCGACAGCCTCGCCAGCTTCGAGCCCGAAGTGACCCGCGTCTTCAGTTCGCCGAAGCGGATCTTTTAGGCGCGCGCGATGCGCGCGCCGCGCTTGCTGGCGGTCGCGATGGTGATCGCGTGGTGTGTGGCGCTCACGCTGCCGGTTGCCTCGGCGGGGACCGCCGGCACCGCCTACCGCGGCGACCTGTTCCTCGTTTCGGGCTGGCTGGCGATCCTCGGCGGTCAGCCGGCGTGGCTGGCCAATCCGGCAGTGGCAGCGGCGATCGTCTACCTCGCGCGTGCCCGGCGGGTGCCGGGGGCAATCGGCGGGTTCCTCGGCGCGTGCTTCGTCAGCGCGGTATTTCTGCCTAATCTGCCGAGCGACGCGGGCGACGTGCCGATACGCGCGTTCCACGCGGGCTATTATCTGTGGCTTGCGGTTGTCGCGGTCGGTGCCGTCTCGCCGCTGTTCAGGTGGCGACCGGTCGCCGTCCCGGCAGCCTGACCAGAACCAGCGCCGCCGCGACAAGCGCCATGCCCGCCGCCTCGGTCGCGCTGACGCCTTCGCCGAAACGCAGTGCCCCGATCGTCGCCGAGATCGCCGGCTGGATCAGCAGCGTCAGCCCGACGACGAGCGGCGGCAGATAGCCGATCGCGAAGATGATCAGCCCCTGGCCGACGACCTGGCTGCCGATCGCGAGCAGGACCAGCGGGGTCCAGTCGTGCGGCCAGAATACGGCGCCCTTCGCCGTCATCGCCAGCGCCACCGGCAGCAGCGTGATCGCCCCGAATAGCGTTGCCAGCGCGTGCAAAGTCAGCGGCTTGACCCGCGCGCGGACGCGGTCGACGGCGATGAAATAGGCGGCGTAGAAAGCCCCCGCGCCAAGGCACAGCACGTCGCCGGCGAGATGGGTCGCCGAGACGTCGGCGCTGCGCCCGAGCAGCAGCCCGATCCCGGCGGCGGCGCAGGCCAGCGCCGCCGTCGCCGCGCGCCCCGGCCATTGTCGTGTGATGACAAAGCCATAGGCCGGGAGGATGAAGCTCGCCGAATTGCCCATCAGCGTCGCGTTGGCCAGCGTCGTCCGGGCGATGCCGAGGTGCCACAGCGCGAGATCGCTGGCGAAGAAGGCTCCGGCGAGCGCGATCACCGCGACCGCGCCACGCGACGTCGCCGGCGCACCGGTCGCCGCACTGCGTCCGATCGCGGCGACGCGCGCCAGAACCATCAATGGCACGACCGCGAGCCCGAGCCGCCAGAACGCCGACGCGACCGGCGCGACATCGGCAAGGCGGACGAGCCACGGGCCGAAAGCGAGCGCGGCGCTGCCGGTCAGCATCGCGGGAAAGGCCAGGCGCGCGGGGGTCATGACGGCGGGGTTAGATGGTGGCCGCCGCGCTGTCACCCGCGAAGGTCAGGCTTCTCCCGCGTTGTGCGCCACCGCGGTGCGGACGAGTTGGATGAACGCCGCAGGATCGATCGCGTCGTCCTTGCCGATGTCGATCGCACGGCGAAGATTGCCGTCGAGGCTCGAATTGAACAGGCCCGACGGGTCGTCGATCCGGGCGCCCTGGGCGAACGTCAGCTTGATCTTGTTGCGATAGGTTTCGCCGGTACAGACGATGCCGCCGCGCGACCAGACCGGCACCCCGTCCGGGTTCGACGGCTTGCGCCACTTGATCTCCTCGACGATCTCCGGGTCGGCCGAGCGGATGAGTTCGCGGATGTGGGCAATCGCCGCCACGCGCCAGTCGCCGGCGGTCATTGCGCGCTGATCCCCCCGTCGATGTACAGCTCGGTTCCGGTGACGAACTTCGCTTCGTCGGAAACGAGATAGACCGCGCCCCACGCGACGTCGTCGGGCTCGCCGACGCGGCCGAGCGGAATCTGCCGCCCGAGCTTCGCCAGCCCCTCGTCGCGACCCATGCCGGCGGTGAGATTGTCGAGGATCGGCGTGTCGATGAACACCGGGTGGATCGAGTTGCAGGTGATGTTGTAGCGCTGCTTGGCGCAGTGGAGCGCGACCGACTTCGACAGGTGACGGACGCCGGCCTTGGCCGAGTTGTACGCCGCCATGTTCGCCCCGGCGATGACGCCCGCGATCGACGAGATATTGAGGATCGAGCCGAACCGGCCGTCGCGCGCGCAACTCGCTGCCATCAGCGGCAACGCCAGCTTGCAACCGAAGAAAACGCTGTCGAGGTCGATCGCATGGACCTGCCGCCAGTCGTCGAAGCTTGTCGCCTCGACCGTCCCGCCGGTGCCGATGCCGGCATTGTTGACGAGGACGTGGAGGCCGCCGAACGTCGCCTCGGCGAACGCCAGCGCCGCGCTCCACTGCTCGGGCGACGTGACGTCGTGCCCGATCGCCGCCGCCATCGGCCCGAGCGCGTGGGCCTTCGCCGCAGCGCCGTCTGCATTGATGTCGGTCAGGACGACCCGCGCGCCCTCGGCGACGAATTTCGCCGCCATCGCCGCGCCGAGCCCCGACGCCGCCCCGGTGACGAGCGCCACCTTCCCCGCCAACCGATCCGCCATCCCGTCGTCTCCCAAGGTTCAGACAGGGTGTAGCGCGTCGTACGCGATGCGGAAACGGTGGCGCGCGGGCGGCTACAACATCGCGAAGCCCAGACCGCGATGCTGCGCCGATGCGGCGCAGCAACACCTTGCAGCATTTTACGGCAAAGACGCTTGCGCTCGTGGGGGAATATCGTAGCTTGTCCGTAATGAAAGGGCCGAAGGCCCGTCTTGGGGGGCTGTCGACATGAAAAGCATCTGGCTGGCGTCGTGCGTTCTGGTGGCATCGACCGCGACGGCGCAAAGCGCGCCGCCCGCCACCGCGGCGACGGCGCCCGGTTACGATGTCAACGATATCATCATCACCGCCAACCGTCGCAGCCAGGTCCTGTCCGACGTGCCGATCGCGGTCAGCGCGGTGTCGGCCGAACAGTTGCAGAACTCGGGCGGCAGCGACATCCGCCAATTGAACCAGCTCGCGCCGTCGCTGCTCGTCTC
>CAXTPH010000252.1:0-3809 GCA_964245955.1 uncultured Sphingomonadaceae bacterium
CGGCCGGATCGGCGGCGAAGGCGAAGCCGTCGAGGATGCCGATCGCCTCGCCCTCGACCGCGACGGGGCCGTCGGGATCGACCGCGACGCGCTGCTCGCCCTTGATCTTGAGGTCCTTCAGCAGCACCGCCGTCCGCCGGTCGACGAAGCGCTGCGTCAGCTTGACGTGAAGCGCGTCGGACAGCCGGTCCTCGAGTTCGCGGGTCCGCGCCGCCCATAGCGCGCCGTCGGCGAGCCAGCCGGGGCGGTGCGCGACATAGGTCCACGTCCGCGCCGCCGCAATGCGGTCGGCGATCGTGCCGATGTCGCCCGCGACATTGTCGAGCGCGCCGACCTCGCTCGCGATCCACGCCGCCGGCAGCGTGCCGTCGCCCTCGCTCAGGTGGCGGAAGACGCGGCCGACGAGCCGCGTGTGCTGTTCTGGCCCGGTCTTGCGATAGTCGGGCAGGCTGCACGCCGACCACAGCCGCGCGATCCGCCCGCGCCCGTGCGCCCGCTCCATCACCCACGGCTCACCCGCGAGCCGCTTGAGCACAGCAAGGTCGATCGCGTCGTCGCCGCGGACGAGTTCGGCGCGCGGCGGCCGCTCGTCGAGCGAGCCGATCAACCGCGGCAAGGTGTTGAAATCGGCGTGGGTGTTGCGCCACGTCAGCTGGGTCAGCGGCGGGAAGACATGCCCTTCGATCGCCGCGATCTCCTCGGCCTCGAAGGTCGACACCGCGTCCTGGCCGAGCTGGACGACGCCGAAGCTGCCGTCCTTCTGGAAGCGCCCCGCCCGCCCGGCGATCTGCGCCATCTCGGGCGTCGTCAGCCGCCGGTGGCGCTTGCCGTCGAACTTGCTCAAGCCGGCGAAGGCGACATGGGCGATGTCCATGTTGAGCCCCATGCCGATCGCGTCGGTCGCGACGAGATAATCGACCTCGCCCGACTGGTACATCGCGACCTGCGCGTTGCGCGTGCGTGGGCTGAGCGAGCCCATGACGACCGCGGCGCCGCCCTTGTGCCGCCGCAGCATCTCGGCGAGCGCATAGACTTCCTGCGCGGTGAAGGCGACGATCGCGGTCCGCTTCGGCAGGCGCGACAGCTTCTTCGGCCCGGCATAGGTCAGCGTCGAGAAGCGCGGCCGGGTGACGATCTCGGCGTGCGGCAGCAGCCGGCGGATCAGTGGACGCAGCGTCTCCGACCCAAGGATCATCGTCTCGGCATAGCCGCGCATGTGGAGGATGCGGTCGGTGAAGACATGGCCGCGCGTCGGGTCGGCCCCGACCTGCCCCTCATCGATCGCGACGAAAGCGACTTCGCGATCGAGCGGCATCGATTCGGCGGTGCAGAGGAAGTAGCGCGCGGTTTCGGGGACGATCTTCTCTTCGCCGGTGATCAGCGCGACCTGGCCCGCGCCCTTGATCGCGACCACCCGGTCATAGACCTCGCGGGCGAGCAAGCGGAGCGGGAAGCCGATCATCCCGCTGGCGTGACCGCACATGCGTTCGACCGCGAGAAACGTCTTGCCGGTGTTCGTCGGACCGAGGACGGCAGTGACCTGCCCGACCTCCTGAGTGCGAAACAGTCCGCTCATGACCTCGAACTGAGGTCGGAGGTGCCCGGATACAAGACGGGCGTGACGCGGAACACTGCTCGGCTCATCGCATCCTTTTGAGGACCATGGGCTGAGTCGAAGATGGCACGGGCGGACGGTCGATTCAAGTGAACCTTGGAAGTCACCGCTTCGCCGCATAATGCCAGCTTCCGTGCCGCCCCGCCGTTGACTTGGAATCAGCGCCGCGACACGGGTAGCCTCAAGCGAGAGAGCGGGGGTTCGGTCTTGTATCAGCCGGGAATCAAGGGCTTCGACGGCGCACAGGCGTTCGGCGGGGCCGCGGCACGGCGGCCCGGCCGCGTCATCCTGCTGCCGCGCGCGGGTGCCGCTGGCCAGATCCCGCGGATTGACCTCGACCGCTTCGCCGACCTCGACCTGTGCGTCGACCTTGGCCAGGCGATCGGCAGCCGCGATTGGTGGCTCGGCCTCGGCCTGCTGCTGACGCTGTGCGCGACCGCGCTCGTCGCTGGCTACCGCGTCGCCCCGTTGCCGCTGTCGGTCCGGGCACCGCTGACCCCGGCGCAGTTCGAGGACGCCCGCCCCGATACGATCCTGCCGCTCGCGCTCGGCGCGACCGCGGGAGTTGCGGCGCCGCCGACCCGCCTCGTCGAGGCGCTTCGCGAAATCCCCGAGCGCCCGCAGATCGAGACGACCGCGCGGATCGGCCGTGGCGACGGTATCGGCCCAGCGCTCCGCCGCGCCGGGGTCGGTTCCGATGATGCCGCGACGGTCGCCCGCCTCGTCGGCGGCGCGGTCCACGGCGTTGCGCCGGGGACCGGCATCGACCTCGTCCTCGGCCGGCGCGAGACGCGGACCGTGCCGCGTCCGCTGACCAGCCTCGGTTTCCGCGCCGCCTTCGACCTCCGCCTCGAGGTCGCCCGCAGCGCCGACGGATCGCTCGCTCTCAAGCGCATCCCGATCGCGGTCGACTCGACCCCGCTCCGCGTCACCGGCCTCGTCGGCGCGAACCTTGTCCGTGCCGTCCGCGCTGCCGGTGTCCCGGCGTCGCAGGCCGCAGACTATCGCCAGAACCTCGCCTATGTCCTCGACCTGCAGCGGCAGGTCGGACGGCGCGACCGCTTCGACGTCGTCCTCGAGCACCGCCGCGCCGCGACCGGCGAGACCGAGACCGGCGGGCTGATCTATGCCGCGCTCCACCCCGAGCATGGCGACACCGTCGAGCTGCTGCGCTGGACCTACGGCGGCCGGCCGATGTTCTTCCGCGCCAACGGCGAAAGCGCGAAGAAAGGCTTGATGCGGACGCCGGTAGATGGCGCGCACGAGACGAGCGGGTTCGGCATGCGGCTCCACCCGATCCTCGGCTTCTCACGCCTCCATCAGGGGACCGACTTCGGCGCGGCGATGGGCTCACCAATCATGGCGGCGGCGGCGGGCAAGGTGACCTTCGCCGGCTGGCACGGCGGCCATGGCAACTATCTCCAGATCCTCCACCACCCCGGGCTGATGACCGCCTACGCCCACATGAGCAAATTCGCGGTCAAGCCGGGGACGCAGGTCGCGCAGGGCCAGGTCATCGGCTATGTCGGCTCGACCGGCCTGTCGACCGGGCCGCACCTGCACTACGAAGTGTGGATTAACGAGAAGCCGGTCGATCCGACGGGCATCAAGTTCCTTGGCGGCACCACGCTCGCCGGCGGCGACATGGCGCGCTTCCGCAGCGAGATGGAGCGGATGCGCGGGCTCAAGGCGGCGGGTAGCGGCGACGAGGTCGCGAGCAGCGAACCGGCGACCGCCCGCCGCCGCGGCTGACGCGTCAGGCGATCCGCTTGGGCTCCGCGACCATCGATGGCGCGCGGCGCGCGGCTTCGGCCGGGGTGGTTCCCGGCGGGGCGACACCGGCATCGACCACCCCGGCGGCGGCGGCATGGATCGCCTTGCGGATCCGCGGATAGGTGCCGCAGCGACAGATGTTGGTGATTTCCGCGTCGATCTGCTCGTCGGTCGGGTGCGGCGTCGCCTTGAGCAGCGCCGCGACCGCCATGATCATGCCCGACTGGCAGTAACCGCACTGCGGCACCTGTCCCGCCACCCATGCCGCCTGGACGATGTGGCTGCGGTCAGGCGACAGACCTTCGATCGTCGTGACGAAGCTGCCCTCGATCTCGCCGATCGCGACCTGGCACGACCGCGTCGCCTTGCCGTCGACATGGACGGTGCAGGCACCGCACAGCCCCGCGCCGCAGCCGAACTT
>CAXTPH010000253.1:0-3783 GCA_964245955.1 uncultured Sphingomonadaceae bacterium
GCGCGCCAGGCGGCGCTGCCCGACGCGGTGTTGACGTCCTCCGACCGCCTCCGGGCCGAGGCCGATCTCGTCATCGTTGAGGGTGCCGGCAGCCCCGCGGAGATCAACCTGCGCGCCGGCGACATCGCCAACATGGGCTTTGCCCGGGCGGCACGCGTGCCCGTCGTGCTGGTCGGCGATATCGACCGCGGCGGGGTGATCGCGTCGCTGGTCGGGACGCACGCCGTGCTCGACCCCGATGACGCGGCGATGATCCGGGGGTTCCTGATCAACAAGTTCCGCGGCGACGTCCGGCTGTTCGACGATGGGCTCGCCGCGATCGAGCGGCGCACCGGCTGGCCGAGCCTCGGCGTCGTCCCGTGGCTGGCCGCGGCGCGGAAGCTGCCGGCCGAAGACGCCGTCGTCCTCGATACCGCCGCCGCGACCCCAGGCGGGGTAACGATCGCCGTGCCGATCCTGTCGCGGATCGCCAATTTCGACGACTTCGACGCGCTGGCGCACGAGCCCGGCGTCCGCCTGGTGATGGTGCCGCCAGGTCAGCCACTGCCGGCGGACGCGGCACTGGTCGTCCTGCCCGGGACCAAAGCGACGATCGCCGACCTCGCCTTCCTCCGTGCCCAAGGCTGGGACATCGACCTGGCCGCACATGTCCGGCGCGGCGGCCGGGTCCTCGGCATTTGCGGCGGCTATCAGATGCTCGGGCGGACGATTGCCGATTCCGACGGGATCGAGGGGCCTGCCGAGACCATCGATGGACTGGGACTGCTGCCGGTCGACACCGTATTGACGCCCGCCAAGCGGCTGGTCGAGGTCCGCGGCGTGAGCATATCCGACGACGCAGCGTTCGCCGGCTATGAAATCCACGCGGGCCGCACCGAGGTCGATCCCGGCACGACTCCGCTACTGCGGCTCGACGGCGGCGCGGTCGATGGGGCGATCGCCGGCGGCATCGCGGGTTGCTATGTCCACGGCCTGTTCGACGACCCGGCGCAGCGCGCGGCCTGGCTTGCGCGCCTCGGCGTGGCATCGGACGGGGTCGACCAGCGGGTGCGCGTCGACACCGCGCTCGACGACCTCGCGGCAGCCCTCGCCACGGTCGTCGACGTCGAGGCCCTCCTCGCCATTGCGGAGACCGCAGCATGATCGACGCCGCCATCGCCCTGGCGCACCTCGACGGACTCGCCAAGCCGCGCGGCAGTCTCGGTCGGATCGAGGAACTCGCGGTCCGGCTGGCGATGATCCAGCAGCGGCTCGACCCCGTCACCCGACCCCGCCGCGCCGTCCTGTTCGCTGCCGATCACGGCGTCGTCGCGCAGGGCGTGTCGGCGTGGCCGAGCGACGTCACCGGGCTGATGGTCGCGACGATCCTCGCTGGACGCGCGACGAGCAGCGCGCTGGCGGCAGCGCATGATTGCGACCTGCGGCTGGTCGACGTCGGCGTCGCCAGCCCGCCGGCGGGGGCGATGCCGACGTTCTTCCGCAATGCGTCGCTCGGGCCGGGGACCGCCGATCTCGCGACCACGGCGGCGCTAACCGTCGCGCAGTTCGACGCCGCATGGGCGATCGGCGCCGACGAGGCGAGGTCCGCGGGCGACGCCGGCTTCGTCGTGCTGATCGCCGGCGAGATGGGCATCGGCAACACGACCCCGGCGGCGTGCCTGACGGCGTTGCTGGCGGGGGCATCGGTCGACGACGCTGTCGGTCCCGGCGCGGGCGCCGACCCGGCGACGATCGCGGTCAAGCGTCGGGTCGTGGCCAATGCGGTCGCGCGGGCTCAGCCACTGCTCACGGAGGACCCGCGCGCCGCGATCGCCGCCCTCGCCGGGTTCGAGATCGTCGCCATGGCGGGCTTCTTCGCCGCCGGGGCGGCCAGCGGCGCGACGCTGCTGCTCGACGGCTATGTCGCCACCGCGGCCGCGCTGATCGCCGAGCAGCTTGCGCCAGGTACGGCGGCGGCGATGATCGCGGCCCATCGCTCGGCTGAACCCGGCCATGCGGCGGCACTCGCGGCGCTCGGCCTCGAGCCGTTGCTCGACTTTGGCATGCGGCTCGGAGAAGGCACGGGAGCGCTAATCGCGCTGTCCTTGCTCGACAGTGCGGCGGCGCTGATGCGCGACGTCGCCTCGCTCGCCGAACTCGGCGTCGGCCGTGCCGACTGAGGCGCCGTTCTGGGCACCGCCGGTGCTGGCGGTCCAGTTCCTGACGCGGCTCCCCGTCGGTTCGACGGCATCCTTGTCGGGGGAGCAGGTCCGCGACGGCCTCGCCCGCGCGGTCGCCTGGTTCCCCCTGGTCGGCGCTCTGGTTGGCTGCATCACCGCGGGCGTCGCGATCGGCGGTGCGACGGTCTGGCCGCCGATCGTCGCCGTCATCCTTGCCTTCGCCGTCGAAGCCCGGCTGACCGGCGCGTTCCACGAGGATGCGGTCGCCGACTTCGCCGATGGCTTCGGTGGCGGTCAGACCGGCGACGATGTGCGACGGATCATGAAGGACAGCCGGATCGGGACCTACGGTGCGGTCGCATTGATCCTGGCAATCGGCTTGCGCGTGGCGCTGACGACCACGCTGCTGACGACGCGGCCGCCCGTCGCGGCAGCGGTGGCTATCGTCGCCGCGGCGACCTTCGGGCGGTGGCTGATCGTCGCTGTGATGGTCAGTGTCCCGCCCGCGCCCGCAGCCGCCGGCCTGGCCAAGGACATCGGTCCGGTCGGCGCTGGCCGCCTGGCGTTGGCGACTTTGGCGGCGCTCCCCGCGACACTGGCCTTCGGTCTCGACGCGCCGCGCGCGGCCCTTGTGACACTCGTCGCCGCGGTTGTCTTCGTGATCTGGTTCCGCCGCATGCTCATTCGTCGAATCGGCGGCAGCACGGGCGACTGCCTCGGCTTCGCCGCCTACGCCGGGCAATTGCTCCTCCTGCTGGCGGCGAGTGCGGCGTGACCCGGACCGTCCTCCTCGTCCGCCACACCGAGGTCGCGCGGCGCTGGCACGGCCGGTGCTACGGCGTAAGCGATGCCGGCCTCAGTCGGCACGGCGGTGCGCACGCCCGCGCCCTCGTGCCGGAACTGGCGCGCTGGCGACCCGACCGTGTCGTTCATTCCGGCCTCCGTCGCAGCATGCAGCTCGCCACCGCGATCGGACGAATCGCTGGTTGTACCGTGACCGGCGACCGCGCCTGGCAGGAGCGCGATTTCGGCGCGTGGGAAGGCCGGTCATGGCAGGCGATCTATCGGACGAGCGGTAACGCCATGGACGGCATGATCGATGCCCCCGCCAGCTTCCGACCGGGGGGCGGCGAGACCACGGCCGAACTGGCCGCCCGGGCGGTAGCGGCGCTGGCCGACCTGCCGCGAGGGCGCACCCTTGTCGTCGCCCACGGCGGGACGATCGCCGCGATCCTGGGCAGCCGCGACGCGCTGCCGGTGCCGGCGTGGTTGGCGCTCGTGCCCGCGTACGGCGGCCGCGTCGAAATCGCGGCATGACAGAGGACGGCGCACCGGTATTCGACGCAGCCTTTCGCGCGCAGTTGCTCGAGTTGCTCCGCTGGCGGCGCGATGTCCGCCACTTTCGTCCCGATCCGGTCGCGCCCGCGCTGATCGAGGCGTTGCTGCAAACCGCCGCGCTGGCTCCCTCGGTGGGGCTGAGCGAGCCGTGGCGCTTCGTCCTCGTCGATGATCCCGCCCGGCGCATGGCGGTGCGCGACAGCTTCGCCCGGTGCAACGCCGACGCGCTCGCCGCCCAGCCGGGCGAGCGCGCGGCGATTTATGCCCGGCTCAAGCTCGCCGGACT
>CAXTPH010000254.1:0-3764 GCA_964245955.1 uncultured Sphingomonadaceae bacterium
TGACGAACGCGCCGAGGTTGGTCGACACGGTGACGTCGGGCGAGGTCGTGACGATACGGTCGGCGAGTCCGCGCGCGACCGGATCGGTCGACTTGGCGAGGTCGAGCAGGATGCGCCCGAACGCCGCCTGCGTCGACTGCTCGGCGCCGTCGGGGGTTGGCAGGCGGTCGGGCACCATGACGGCGGTGGCCGGAACCTCGGTCGCGTGGCGCGCGATCGGCGACGCTCCCACGAACGCCCGCATCGCCGCGGCGGCATTGTCGCCGAGTCCGGCCCAAGGCTCCCACTCGTCACCCTCGGCAATCCCCATCGTCGACCGTAGCGCCGCGATCTGGCCGGGGTTCATCAGCCCGGCATGGTTGTCCTTGTGGCCGGCGAACGGCAGGCCGTAGCCCTTGACGGTATAGGCGATGAACATCGTCGGCCGGTCGTCGGCGGCGGCGGCAAACGCCTCGATCAGCGTCGCGATGCAATGCCCGCCGAGGTTGGTCATCACATCGGCGAGCGCGTCGTCGTCGTAGCTGGCAAGCAGCGTTGCGACGTGCGGCCTGCCGCCGATGTCGGCGGTCAGCCGCGCGCGCCACGACGCCCCGCCCTGATAGGTCAGCGCCGCGAAGTCGACGTTGGGGCAGGCGTCGATCCATTCGCGCAGGGCGACGCCACCGGGCTTCGCAAACGCCGCCTGCTGCTTCTTGCCGTACTTGAGCGTTAGCACCCGCCAGCCGCAGGTCTCGAAGATGTCGTCGAAGCGGCGGAACATGCGGTCGGCGGTGGTATGGTCGAGTGACTGGCGGTTGTAGTCGACGATCCACCAGCAGTTGCGGACGTCGTGCTTGTAGCCCTCGATGAGCGCCTCGTAGATATTGCCCTCGTCGAGCTCGGCGTCGCCCATCAGCGCGATCATCCGGCCGGTATCGGCGGGGGCGAGGCCGCCGTGCGCGACGAGATAGTCCTGCACGAGGCTGGCGAACAGCGTGACGGCGACGCCAAGGCCGACGCTGCCGGTCGAGAAGTCGACGGGGATCGTGTCCTTGGTCCGGCTTGGATAGCTCTGCGCGCCGCCGAAGCCGCGGAAGCGCTCGAGCTGGTCGCGGCTCTGTGCCCCAAGCAGATAATGGATCGCGTGGAGCACCGGCCCAGCGTGCGGCTTGACCGCGACCTTGTCATGGGCCCCGAGCGCATAGAAATACAGCACCGTCATGATCGCGGTGATCGAGGCGCAGCTCGCCTGGTGCCCGCCGACCTTGAGCCCGTCGGGGGAGTCGCGCAGGTGGTTCGCATTGTGGATCGTCCACGACGACAGCCAGCGCAGCCGCGCCTCAAGGGTCTCGAGCAACGGCACCAGCTGCGTCTCGGTCGCGGACGGGGTGATAGACGTCGTCGTGGTCATCGTCGCTTTCCTCGTTGCGCGCAGCGCGCGGCCGGCCTGATCCACGCGATGCGCGCCGGACGCGCCGATACTATGCGAAAACGCGCGCGGCGCGACGAATGAATCGGCTGCGCGATGCCGTTCGGGCATCGCGCGCGACCGCTCGCTCGATTAGAACGGATACATTCCGGGCGCGGTCGACAAGGTCGTCAGGCGCAATTCGGTGAAGTCCTCGATCGAATACAGACCCGACCGGCCCCAGCCCGAATCCTTGACGCCGCCGACCGGCAACGAGGCTTCGCTCGCCATGGTCGGCGCGTTGATGTGGACGATGCCGGTGTCGAAGCGCTGCGCCATCGCCAGCCCGCGCGCATGGTCGCGGGTGAAGATCGCCGCCGACAGTCCGTACGGCGTGTCCTGCGCCTTCGCCAGCGCGGCCTCGGCGTCGTCGAATGCCTCAATTACCAGGAGCGGACCGAAGGTCTCGTCGCGGCCAGTGGCGCGCGGCGCGTCGTCGGGGGCGTGGGTCAGGTTCGTCGGGGCGACGATCGCGCCGTCGGCGGTGCCGCCGGTGACGAGCGTCGCGCCGCGGTCGACCGCGTCCTTGATGCTCGCCATCGTCGCGTCAACCGCCTTGGCGTTGATCAGCGGGCCGATAATGACCGACGGATCGACCGGGTTGCCGGCCTTCAGCGCCCGGGTCCGGGCCGCCAACGCGCCGACGAATTCGTCATGAATGTCGCGCGCAACATAGACCTTGCGCGTGTTCATGCAGACTTGGCCCTGATGGATGAACGCCCCGAAGATCACCGCCTTGACGGCTTCGGCGAGGTCGGCGTCGTCGAGGATCAGCATCGGGTTGAAGCCGCCGAGTTCCATCACCATCCGCTTGAGCGCCGCCCCGGCGCGCGCGCCGAGGATGCGCGCGGTCTTGTCGGAACCGGTGAAGTTGATGCACCGCACCGCCGGGCTTTCGAAAAAGACATCGGCGATCGCCGCCGCCGCACCGGGCGCATGCGTGACGACGTTGAACGTACCGGCGGGAAAGCCCGCCTCCTCGAGGATTTCGGCGTGGAACAGGCCGGCTGAGATCGGAGCCTCCTCCGACGGCTTGATCACCGTCGTGTTGCCGAACGCCATCGGCAGCAGGAACGTCCGCCACGCCAGATAAAAGGCTCCGTTCCACGGGGTGAAGCCCGCGACCACGCCGAGCGGCTTCCGCGCGACGAGCGCGGTGCGGCCGGGGACGTCGCTGCGCATCATGTCGCCGTACGGGAGATAGCCCCAACTCGCCGCCTGCCGCAGCATCGCCGCCGACAGCTTGACCTGGAACGCGGCAAAGGCACGGCTCGCGCCGCCTTCGAGGGCCATGATCCGCACGGCATCCTCGAGCCGCCGGTCGACGATGTCGGCGGCCTTGAGGAACAGGCGCTGGCGCTCGCTCGGACCCATCGCCGCCCACGCCGGAAACGCGCGCGCTGCAGCGGCGACGGCGGCCGCCGCCTCGGCGCGCCCGCCGGCGGCGATTTCGGCGACGAGGCTGCCGTCGAGCGGATTGGTGTCGGCGAAGGTCGCGTCACCGGCGACCCAGGCGCCGTCGATAAAATGCTGTGTCCGACGGACTTGCGACGCGATAGCGGTCATCTCGTTCATGGCGGCGGCCTCCCCGGGGACTCGACAACGTTCGGCTACCTTACTAAACTTGACCGCGGCGTACAACCGGTTGGGGATGACGAAATGGGTCCGGCGATTTCATTGCCACGGCTGGTGCGGGTCGGGCGCGCTTGCCGCTCTGCCCGCCGAATTGGCGCTGCTTGGCGTTAACCGGCCGCTGCTCGTAAGCGACCGCGGGCTGGAGAAGGCCGGCCTCGTCGCCCGGGTGACTGCGCTCGTCGACTGCGGTGCGATCTTTCTCGACGTGCCCGAGAACCCGACGGCGGCAGGGGTCGACGCCGCCGCGGCCGCGTATCGTGCCGGGGCGTGCGATGGCGTCGTCGCGCTCGGCGGCGGGTCGGTGCTCGACACCGCGAAGCTCGTCGCGGCGATCGCCGACGGCGGCGACGCCGACGGCGTCATGGGCCGCTATGACCGCATCGCTGCCGTCGTGCCGCTCGCCGCCATCCCGACGACGGTCGGCACCGGCAGCGAAAGCTCGCCGGTCGCCGCTGTCCATCGCGAGGCAGGCGGCCCGGTCGTCGGCACGCGCGGCCCGCTGATGGTCCCGCGCGTTGCCGTGTGCGATCCCGACCTCGCGCGCTCGCTGCCGCGCCGGTTGATTGCGGCGACGGCGATCGACGCGTTGTCGCACTGCCTCGAGGGTTTCTTCGCCGAGCCGGCAAATCCCATTGTCGACGCGCTGGCGCTCGACGGCATCGCCCGCGTCTTCGTCGACGTG
>CAXTPH010000255.1:0-3762 GCA_964245955.1 uncultured Sphingomonadaceae bacterium
CCCGGTCGCGACGGTGATGCCGTCGGCCGCGTAGCCGGCCAGCCGGAGCGCCGTCGCCTGCAGCATCGTGTCGCCGCCGCCGAACGCGAGCAGCTGCTTCGGATACTTCTCGCGGGACATCGGCCAGAGGCGGGTGCCGGAACCGCCGGAAAGGATGACAGGCTGGATGATCATGATGGTGACTCCCGGGTGCTGTGGCGGGGACCGGACCGGCAACTCCGCGCGATTTGCTGCGATGCAACGTGACCGAGCCCGGATTTTAGCGCTGCGGCCCGAGTTTGCGGTTGATCGGTAACAAACCCTCTCAACTTGAGGGTCGCTCGAGTTGGCGCCGTCCGCCCTGGGCAATCGGCGGTGGCGGATAGAATGCCTCGATGCAGGCAACCCCTCCCATGCTCGGCGAGCGCAGTGCGCCGCCTCCTGCGCCGCCCGCCGCGTCGCACGAGCCGCCTCGATCGGTCGAGGCGGCCCTCGCCGATCTGCTCCACCGGGTCGATGCCATGACCGATGCCGAGACGATCGATACGGCGAGCGCGAGGGGTCGGGTACTCGCGGCCCCGCTCGAATCGGCGCTCGACGTGCCGGTCGCCGACAACTCGCAGATGGATGGATACGCCGTCGTTTCCGCCGATCTCGCTGCGGCGAACGCCGCCGCACCGGTACGCCTGCCCGTCTCGCAGCGCATCCCGGCCGGACATCCGGGTGTCCCGCTCGAGAGCGGCAGCGCCGCGAGGATCTTCACCGGGGCCCTGATCCCCGCGGGTGCCGACGCGGTCGTGATGCAGGAGTCGGCAACGTCCGATCCGGCGACCGGCAGCGTGTCGTTCGTCGCGCCGGTGTCTGCCGGCGCCTGGATTCGTCGACGCGGGGAAGACATCCGGCACGGCCAGACCGTCCTGCCGGCCGGCACGAGGATGCAGGCGCAGCACCTCGGGCTCGCCGCGTCGATCGGCCTGGCGCGCGTGTCGGTCGTCCGGCGGCCGCGCGTGGCGATCTTCTCGACCGGAGACGAACTCGCGATGCCGGGCGAGATCGCGGTCGCCGACTTGCGGCCCGGCATGCTCTTCAACTCGAACCGGTTCGTCCTGCGCGGTCTGATCGAGGCACTCGGTTGCGACGTCGTCGACCTCGGCATCGTTCCCGACACGCTGCCCGCGACACGCGCCGCGCTGGTTCGCGCCGCGGCCGGCAGCGATTGCATCGTCACGTCGGGCGGCGTGTCGGTCGGCGAGGAGGACCACATGCGGCCCGCCGTCGCGGCCGAGGGCGACATCGACTTCTGGCGGATCGCGATCAAGCCGGGCAAGCCGCTGGCGTTCGGGCACGTGCGACGGTCCGGCGGCGCGGCCCTGTTCGTCGGGTTGCCCGGCAATCCGGTGTCGAGCTTCGTGACCTTCCTCATCTTCGTGCGGCCGCTGCTGATGCGGCTCCAGGGCATCGCGGACGTGTCCCCGCCGGCGTACACGCTGCGTGCCGATTTCGAGTGGACGCGGCCCGACGCCCGCCAGGAATACCTGCGCGTCAAGGTCAACGCCGCGGGGGGACTGGACCTCCATCCGAAGCAGGGTTCGGGGGTGCTGACCTCGACCGTCTGGGCGGACGGCCTGCTGGAGAATCCTCCCGGCCGCCGCATCGCGCCGGGCGACCTCGTCCGCTTTCTCCCGTTCGACGCCCTGATCGGCTGACAACCTCGACGGTCTGCCCATGACCTGCCCATGCGCGTAAACATCCTTTACTTCGCGAGCCTGCGGGAGGCGCTCGGGACCGCGCGGGAGAGCTGCGAGCTTCCCGAAGGCGTCGATACGCCGACGCGGCTGCGCGCATGGCTGCGCGATCGCGGCGGGCCGTGGTCGGTCGTCCTAGCCGAAGGTCGCAGCGTGCGCGCGGCGGTCGACCAGGCGATGGCACACGCCGACGCGCCGTTCGCCGATGGCGCCGAGATCGCGTTCTTTCCGCCGGTCACCGGCGGCTGACGATGGCGGTCGTCGTCAAGGTCCAGGTCGAGGACTTCGACCCCGGCGTGGAACTCGCGGCGCTGCGACTCGACAAGCCTGCCGTGGGCGGCATCACGAGCTTCATCGGCATCGTGCGCGACTGCAATGTCGTCGGCGCCGATGCCGCCCGGGTCGGCGCCCTGACGCTCGAGCACTATCCCGGCATGACCGAGCGCTCGCTCGAGGCGATCTGCGACCAGGCCTGCGACCGCTGGCCGCTGATCGACGTGACGGTCGTGCATCGCTACGGCCGGTTGTCGCCGACCGACCAGATCGTGTTCGTCGCCGCGAGCGCGGCCCATCGCGGCGACGCCTTCGAGGCGTGCGCCTTCATCATGGACTATCTGAAGACGCAGGCGCCGTTCTGGAAGAAGGAGACGACCGATGCCGGCGAACGCTGGGTCGAAGCGCGCACCAGCGACGACGCCGCCGCCGATCGATGGGCCGCGGGCGCAGGGGATCGATGAGCGACCGTCGATGAGCGGGGTCACGCTGGCGAGCTTCGCCGCGCTGTGCGCCGGTTCGGTGATCGGCGCGACGTTGCGATGGCTGGCGCAGATCGTGCTCAATCCGATCCTGCCGACGTTGCCGCTCGGCACGCTGCTCGTCAATGTCGTCGGCGGGTTCGTGATCGGGATGGCCGTCGCCGCGTTCCAGCTCAATCCGCACTGGCCCGTGGCGTCGCGGGTCTTCGTCGTGACGGGCCTGCTCGGCGGCCTGACGACGTTCTCGTCGTTCTCGGCCGAGTCGATGCTGCTGCTGCAGGAAGGGCGTGCGGGATGGGCGTTCGCGCACGCACTGATCCACGTCGCGGGCGCACTCGCGGCGTGCTTCGCGGGCTACGCGCTGATGCAGAAGCTGGCTTGAACCGCGGCACGATTTTCTTCATTCGATGACGACGACCGAATCCTTCCAGTACCGCTGGGCCGCGCGCGGCGACATCAACGGCTTCTTCGCGCTGTCGATCGACAACCTCGCACTGCTCGTGTCGATGAGCGGCATCCTGATCGGCGTGTTCGGCATGCCGGCCGAGATCGTGCTCGGACGCATGATCCCCGGCACCGCGATCGGCGTCCTCATCGGCGACGCGATCTACACGTGGATGGCGTTCCGTCTCGCGAAGCGCGATCGTCGCCACGACGTCTGCGCGATGCCCCTCGGCATCGACACCCCGTCGATGTTCGCGCTGTCGTTCGGCGTCGTCGGACCGGCGTTCGTGATTACGAAGGACGGGATGAAGGCGTGGCAGATCGGGATGGCCGTCCTCGTCCTGATGGGCATCGCGAAGCTGATCGCCTCGTTCTTCGGCGAGTCGATCCGTCGCATCCTGCCGAAGACGGCGCTGCTCGGCGCGATCAGTGCGGTCGGCGTCGCGTTGATCATGTTCTTCCCGTTCGGCAAGGTCATGGCCGAGCCGATCGGCGGCTTCGTCGCGCTCGGTGTCGTGCTGCTGACACTGGTCGGACGAGTGCGGTTGCCGGCGAACGTCCCGGCCGTCGTCGCGTCGGTCGTCGCCGGCCTGGCCGCGTATTCGATCGCGCGTCTCTTCGGATACGAGCCGCCGACCTTGCCGGTCACCGGCGGCTCGTTCGGGCTGCACCTGCCGTGGCCGACGACCGCGTTCATCGGAGGGCTCGATCTGGCCTGGCACTTCATCCCGCTCGCGATCCCGGCCGCGTTCCTCACCGTCGTCGGCGGCATCGACGTGACCGAGTCGGCGGCACTCGCGGGCGACCGCTATTCGACGCGCACGATCCTGCTTGTCGAA
>CAXTPH010000256.1:0-3760 GCA_964245955.1 uncultured Sphingomonadaceae bacterium
CCCGCCTCGAACGTCTTGGCGCGAAAGCGCTGGCGCAGGACGATGTTCACCACCCGTTGGTCGGCGGGGTAGCCGTATTTGAGCGCGACCTCCTCGGGCAGGATGTCGACCCGCGCGATCGCCTCGGTCGGGATGTCGCGGATTTCGCTGAAGCCCGAGATGCGGCGACCGTTGAGCAGGACCAATGGCGCGCCGCCCGAACCGCGGTCCGACCGCGTCTGTGGCGACAGCTCGTTGAGCAGGTCGGCGATCGACGAGACCCCGTAACTGCGAATGTCGGCCGGGCTTAGCTGGATTTCGGGCTTGATGTCGCCGAGCACCGCACCCGGCTGGGTCCTCGACGCGGTGACGACGATGTCGTCGGGCTCGGCCTGCTGGCCCACGGCGGGATCGACCGCGCCCGCCATCGCCACCAGGTAGAGGATTGTCCGACGCGGCTGCACGTTCGCCTTACGCCACGACCGCCGCGCATCCCCTAACCAAATCGACCGTCGTCAGCGATAAATCCCCGGGCGCACCCCACGCGCGGCGGTACCGCGGACAATCGCGACGCGCCGCCATGCAGGACCGGTGAACGCGGCGATCGTCGCGCGTGCGGGCGCATCGAGCGTGGCGGTCGCGATGCGCGTCAGCGGCGTGCAGAGATAGCGGTTACAGGTGTCGCTACGCAGTTCGCGCGGCAGCGCGCATCCGGCGGCGGTGTGAAAGATGCACGATCCGGCGTAGGCGCGCGGCGGGACGTGCGCCATATACTGCGCGACGACGCTGCCGGTGACGCCCGCCGCGGCCGTGCGGCGCAGGGTGGCGGTCGTCAGGAAGCCGTGGTCGCCACCAGCCGCGCAGCAGAAGCCGCGGCACCGGGCGCAGATCGACCCGACCGAAACGTCGGCCAGCGCCGCGTCAGCCGCTGGTAGGGGTGCGGTCTCGATCGCGCCGGCGTCAGCCAGGGTCAGCCGCGCATGCAGCGTGGCCCGCCGGTCGTTGCCGACGCGCACCGTCTCCCGCGCGAAGACCGGGAAGAATTCGACCGTCGTGGTGTCGGTCGCGCTGCCGAGTCGCTTTCGCGCAGCCTCCCGCGCCTCCCATTTGTCCTGCTCGTACATCGCCGCGCGGCGCTACAGCAGTTTTTCGATCTCGCCGCGCAGCGCCTCGGGCTTGGTTGCCGGGGCGAAGCGCGCGACGACCGCGCCCGAGCGGTCGACGAGGAACTTGGTGAAGTTCCACTTGATCGCCTCACTGCCGAGCAGCCCCTTCGCCGCGTGCTTGAGGTAGGAGAACAGCGGGTGGGTGCCGGGGCCGTTGACCTCGACCTTGGCGAACATTGGGAAAGCGACGTCGTAGGTCAGCGAACAGAAATTGGCGATCTCGGTGGCGTCGCCCGGCTCCTGCCCGCCGAATTGGTTGCACGGGAAGCCGAGCACGGCGAGGCCGCGTGGGCCGAGCTCCTCGTGGAGCGCCTCGAGCCCGGCGTATTGCGGGGTGAAGCCACACTTGCTCGCGGTGTTGACGATCAGCCGGACCTGGCCGGCATAGGTGCCAAGCGACACCGGCTCGCCGCTGATCGTCGTGGCACTAAACTCGTCGATCGCCGCCATGCTCGACTCCCCCCGTTGCGCGGAGCAGGCTGGCATTGATCGCGTCGTGCGGCAAGGCATTGTCCCACCCTCGACGAATGCCGGTCGCTGGGCCTATCGTCGGGAAGCGGATGCGAACCCGGAGGTACGATGTTTTTCCTGGCGCTTCCCCTCGCCGCCGGTCCCGCTGGGTCGCGTCATGACGTCGACGGTCACGTCCGAAAACCGCCAGACTTGGCGTCGCAACGCGCGTAGATCGGTCGGCATGACGACGCCCGTTCCTCTCGACCCCGCCGCCTGCTACGCCGCGATGAGCGTGCGCGATCCCGCCGCCGACGGACGCTTTTTCGTATGCGTCCGGACGACCGGCATCTTCTGCCGCCCGGTGTGCCCGGCGCGGACGCCGCTGGCGAAGAACGTCACGTTCGTCACGAGCCCGGCGGAAGCGGTCGCGGCGGGGTATCGCGCGTGCAAGCGCTGCCGCCCCGAAAGCGCTCCCGGCAGTGCGGCGTGGACCGGCAGCGCGGCCAGCGTCCGCCGCGCGCTCGCGCTAATCGACGCGGGCGGCCTCGACGAGATTAAAGTCGACGCGCTCGGCGACCGGCTCGGCCTCGGCGAGCGGCAGGTGCGGCGGCTGTTCGGCCAGCACCTCGGCGCGCCGCCGGTCGCGGTCGCGCAGGCGAAGCGCCTCGCCGCGGCGAACGAACTCATCGATGCCGGGGCGTTGCCGATGGCGCAGGTCGCGCTCGCGGCGGGGTTTGGCAGCGTCCGGCGCTTCAACGAACTGTACCGCGCCGTCCACGGCGAAACCCCCGCGAGCCGCCGCGCGCGCATCCTGAAAGGAAGATCGATGCACCTGACCCTGTCACGCCACGCCTCACCCGTCGGCGAGATCCTCATCGTCACCGAGGGCGACACGCTCCGCGCGCTCGATTTCGCCGATTACGAGGCGCGGATGCGGACCCTGCTCGCCCGCCACTACGGCACGGTGACGCTCGTGGACGGTGCCGCCCCCCCCGCCGTCGCCGCCGCGCTCGACGCCTATTTCGCCGGCGACGCGACCGCGCTCGACGCGCTGCCGGTGGCGACCGGGGGCAGCGACTTCCAGCGGTCGGTCTGGGCGGCGCTGCGCGCGATTCCGGCGGGGACGACGACCGGCTACGGCGCGCTCGCGGCGGCGCTCGGCAAGCCCGGCGCAGCCCGCGCGGTCGGACTGGCGAACGGTGCCAACCCGATCGGCATCGTCGTGCCGTGTCACCGCGTCATCGGCGCGAACGGCACGCTGACTGGTTATGCCGGGGGCGTCGCGCGCAAGGAGTGGCTGCTCCGCCACGAAGGCGCGATCACGGGTTGAGCGCGCCGCTGTCCTTCCACCGCAGCAGCAGCTCCTGCGACACCTCGAAATGCATCGAGTCCTCGGTTGGGAAGGCCGCGCCCCAGATCCATTGATGCGCGTTGAAGAATTTGGCCAGCACGCCGAGGCCGCGGAAGACCTTGTTGTCGCCCTGGATGTCGGTCTTGCCGGCGAGCAGGAAGTCGATCGCCGTGCCCCAGCTGTGGCTCGACGGCGGCGGCACGTTCTTGCCGCCGATGTGGCGGAAACGGCAGCACAGCATGCCATTGTTCGCCAGCTGCGCGTACAGATCGGGCACCGCCGCGTGGACGTCGGCGAAGACCGCGCTGAGGCTGGCGAGCGCCGGTGTCAGCCCGGTGGCCTTGAACGGCCCGACGTTCTTCGTCGCGACCAGCTTTTTAAATGCCGGATTGTTCGGCGGCTGGCACTCGCCGGAGAAACTGTCGCGCGGCATGCCGAGCAGCTGTTCGAGGAACGCCGCCGAGGGCGCGTGGATGCCCTGATTGATCCCGCCGGCCGCCGGCTTCGGAATCAGCTCGAGATAGTCCATGCGCTCACTCCCCCGCGAACCGTCCTGAGGATTGCGCGCGACCTGAGTGGGGTCAAGCCCCGGCACGATCAGAAGATCGTATAGCCGCCATCGATGACGAAGCTGTCGCCGGTGTGGAAGCGGGACGCGTCCGACGCGAGATAGACTGCGATCCCGGCGAAATCGTCGGGCTCGCCCCAGCGCTTCATCGGCACGCGGCCAATCGCCTTCTCGTTGAATTTGTCCCACGCCTGGAGCGACGCGGTCATGTCCGACCGGATCCACCCCGGCAGGATCGCGTTC
>CAXTPH010000257.1:0-3759 GCA_964245955.1 uncultured Sphingomonadaceae bacterium
CGGTCTTGGGTGTCGTCGCCATCAGTCTACTCTCCCCTGCCCGTATCGGGCCTTTTGCAACCGGCCATGATCGGCGTTGTTCCGTCGAGGAACCTTAGTCGTTTTGTTTTGCCGCGCAATTCCTTCGGACGACGATTTTGTGACGGGTCAGAAGGTCCGCTTGGCGTGCACCAGCCACGTCCGCGGGGGGGCGAGATACGTCACCGTGCCGAGGCTCGACGCGACATAGTTGCGGTCGAGGCAGTTGTTGCACTCGACACTCAGGACCCAGTTATTGTCGTCGGTCTTCATCGCGAGCGCGGCGTTGGCGACGACGTACGACTTGGCGCGCGAACCGGTGATGAGCGTGCCGCCGAACGGGCTCGCCGGGTAGGTGATCCCGCTGCCGCCGGTGACACCGCCGGCATAGAGCGAGGCGTTCGCCGCACCGGTCTCGAAGCTCGACCGATAGACGACGCTGCCACCCGGCTGGAGGATGATACCCGCCGCCGGGATCGCATAGTCGAAGGTGCCGCCGACCGATGCGCTATAGTCGGGGGTATAGACGGGACGGGCAAGCGATCCGTCCGCGGCGACGATGCCGGTGCCGCAATCGATGGCGTTGTCGACGAACGGTGCGCCGGGCACCTTCTTCGCCGCGAGTTCGGCGCGGCAATCGGCCTGCTGCTGCGCGACCGCCTTGGTGCCGAAGCGGTCGGGCGCCGTGGTGACGTTGCGGTAACGCGCGTGCTGGTAACCGAAGTTGGCGAACAGGTTCAACCCCTTGACCGGCGTCGCAGTCGCCTCGATCTCGGCGCCATAGTTGCGCATGCCGGCCGACGCCGTAGCGAACGCCAGCGCCCCCGACGCCGGGTCGACCCCGGCAGTCGGAACCGCGACGCGGCTCGCGTTGATATAAAAGCCGGTCGCCGCTACCTTCAGCCGGTTGGCGAACAGGTCGGTCTTGACCCCGCCTTCGTACGTCCAGTTGCGCGCAGCGGCGTACGGCAGGAGATCGGTCGGGCGGATCGCCTGGGTGTTCCAGCCGCCGCCGGTGAAGCCGCGCGTCGCACTGGCAAAAAGCATCACGCCGGGGAGCTGATAGCTCGCGGCGACGCGCGGGGTCCACAGCTTGGTCGATTGGGTCAGCGGGATCGGCGTACCGATGCCGCTGAACAGGTTTGCGTCGCTGATGCAGGCCAGACAGCTGGCGCGATTATCGGCGACGTGGAGGCTCTTGCTTTCGTCGGTATAGCGGATCCCGCCCGTCACCTTGAAGGCGTCGCTCAGATTGGCGTCGACCTGAGCGTAGCCGGCGGTTGACTTGGTCGCGGTCTGGAGGGTGCGGTCGGCCAGTACGCCGGGGTTGCCGCGCGGCGCGGGAGCACCCGCGGTGGTGAGGATGTCGGCGACGTCGGTGGTATCGCCTTCATCGGAGTAATAGGCCCCGACGACATAGTCGATGAAGCCGCCGAACGCCTTGCCGTCGAGCCGGATTTCCTGGCTGAACTGGTGGCTCGACCCGTCGCTGAGCGTGGTGAAGCCGCCGGCGGTATAGCCCGCCGTCGCCGGGAAGGGCATCGCGACGCTAGGGACGAGGCGCCCGTCGGTCAGGTCGGCGGCGTATGTTTGCCGAAGGTCGACATAGCCGGTGATGGCCGCGACGTTGAAATTGTCACCCGCCCAGCGGAAAGTCGAGGTCGCGAGCGTGGTGTCGGCTCGGTCCTGCGCGCCGAAACCCGCCTTGCGCCCGGTCACGCCGAGCGTGGTGAATGGCGACGGGTGCGCGGTATCGTAGCTCGTGCGCACCCCGCTGGTCAGGAAGCGGCCCTTGCAGTTCGCCGGATTGCGTGGGTCGCAGTCGAAGGTCGCGAAATTGTCGGCGTCGTTGCGCAGGTATGCGATCGAGCCGTTCCAGCTCAACCGGTCGCTCAGCGTTAGCTTGACCGCGCCGCGGATGCCGGCCCCATTCCCGTCGTCGTTGCGCTGGCCGGTCGTCGAGTTGATGCCGTAGCCGTGATCGTCGTTGTAATAGCCCGACAATTTGATTGCGATCCCGGTGCCAAACGGGATGTCGAGCGAACCGCGGAACTCGCGACGTTCGTAAGCACCGTAGCCGCCCTCGAAATAGCCGGCGAGCCGGTCGCCGGGTTCGGCGAGGCGGACGTCGACGCTGCCGCCGCTGCTTTGCCGCCCGCCGGTGGTGCCCTGCGGCCCGCGGTGGACATCGATCGTTGCGAGATCAAAGAAGCCGAAGCTGTTGGCCGACTGGCGCGGCAGGAAGACGCCGTCGATCGCAGTCGTCACCGGGGCGTCGGCACTTGGTGCGGCCGACGTCGTGCCGAGGCCGCGGATATAGTCGATGTTTCCCGCGCCGATCCCGGGAAAGCTCGCGCTGACGGCGTTGGGCACATATTCGAGCAGATCGCGCAGCGTGACCAGACCGCGTTCGGCGAGGACATTGGCGGAGAAGCGGGTGACGCCCGGGTCGACGTCCGGCAGCTTGACGTCGTCGATGATGATCATCCCGGTCGGCGCCGTCGCTGGCGGCGACGCCGACGTGGCGGCTGCCTGGGCGAGTGCCGGTCCGCTAACGCCGGCGAGGGCAAGCAGCGCGGTTGTCGTCGCCAAGCCGTGTCGTGCCATCGAGTCCGTTCCTCATAAGCCGTGGCGTCTTTGACAGATTACGCCGGTCCGCCGATAGCCCCCGGCAGCGACCTAGCGTGGAGCCGCCGTGAGCGATACCGGAAATACACCGTCGGCGTACCTGCTGCTGACTGCGCGCGTCACCGACGGCAAGAAGATGGCGGTCTATGCGCGGGCACTCGCCGACTCGGGGCTCGTCACGGCGCACGGCGGGGTGGTTGCCGTCGACGGCCAGCCGGCAAATCGCGTCGAAGGCTGGCCCGACGGGGTTGGCGCAGTGCTGATCACCTTTCCGTCGCGCACGGCGGCGGAAAGCTTCTGGTTCTCGGCAAAGTATCAGGACGAACTCAAGCCGCTGCGACGCGGCGCGGGGACGGTGCAGGCGGCGATCTTCGAAAGCGTTTAGGCGATCTGTCGGGCTGGCGCCGCGACGTCAGCGGCAGGGAACGATCGTCGTCGGCGCGGCGCGCGGCACGAACACCGCGAGGTAGATGCCATCCTCGATGGCTTGAGTCGACTCGCGCGCGAAGCCCATCGCCCCGAGTTCGCACGCAAGCAACGCCGGCGGCGTGCCGTGATCCGTTGTCGCACGGTCGGCGTCGACGATCGCCACGCGCCCGCCGGGCCTGAGGCCGCCGCGGACCCGCCAGAGTAGCGCGAACGGCTGGGTAATCTCGTGGTACATATGCACCATCAAAACGACGTCGGTGCTGCTCCGCGCCAACCCGACGTTGTCGGCGCGGCCGAGCGTCACTGTAACGTTGCGCAATGGTCGGACCCGCCGCGTCAACTTGGCGACCGTCGCCGTATCGATGTCCTCGGCGATGACCCGCCCGCGCCGGCCGACTGCGCGCGACAGATGCGGCTCGTAATACCCCTCGCCCGCGCCGACATCGGCCACAGTCTTGCCGGTGAGGTCGCCAAGGATGCCGATTACCTTCGCCGCCTCGCCAAGATGTTCGCGCTCGTCCTCGTTCGACCAGCGCGGCGAGACGATCGGCGCGACCGGACGGGCTAGGGCGGGAAAGCTCGGTTCGGGCGGGTGATCGCCGTGCGGACCACTTGCCACCGCCGTGGCGCCGACGGCGATCACGATCAATCCGAGCACGGCTGGAAGCGACTTCACCGCGGGGC
>CAXTPH010000258.1:0-3744 GCA_964245955.1 uncultured Sphingomonadaceae bacterium
CACCACAAGGACCCGGCGCGCAAGGTGGCGGCCGGCGACGTCATCACGGTCGCCGTGCCCGCCGCGACCGTCGCCGACGCCGCGCCGCAGGACATCCCCCTGACGATCGTCTTCGAGGACGACCATCTGCTGGTCGTCGACAAGCCGGCCGGGCTCGTCGTCCATCCCGCCGCCGGCAATCTCGACGGGACGATGGTCAACGCGCTGCTCCACCACTGCGCCGGCCGGCTGTCGGGCATCGGCGGCGTCGCGCGGCCCGGCATCGTTCACCGCATCGACAAGGACACATCGGGGCTGCTCGTTGTCGCCAAGACCGACCCGGCGCACGAGGCGCTGTCGCGCCAGTTCGCCGCGCACGCCGTCGAGCGCCGCTACACCGCCGTCGTCGGCGGCCACCCTGCCCCGTTCGACGGCACCGTCACCGGGTCACTCGCGCGCTCGTCGGCGAACCGGCAGAAGATGGCGATCGTCGCTGAAGGTCGCGGCAAGCATGCCGTGACACATTATCGCACGGTAACCGCCCTGGCCGACGCGGCGAAGATCGAATGCAGGCTCGAGACGGGAAGGACGCATCAGATCAGGGTTCACATGGCATCGATCGGGCATCCGCTGCTCGGCGATCAGGCGTACGGCCGGACCCGAACCCCGCACCGGGCCGTTCTGTCCGAGCTTGGGTTCGCCCGCCAGGCGCTGCATGCCGCGACGCTGGGCTTCGTCCATCCGGTCACCCAAGAAAAACTTTCGTTCCATTCCGAGCTGCCGCGCGATATAGTGGACTTAATCGGTCGTCTTTCAATCTGACACGACCGGCAAGGGAGCCTTATGGCCACGACGAAGAACCTGCCTGCGAAGACCTCGATCCCGACGATGGGCGGCGAGGCCGGACTCAATCGCTACCTGTCCGAAATCCGTAAATTTCCGCTGCTCGCCCCCGAGCAGGAATATATGCTCGCCAAGCGCTGGGCCGAGCACCAGGACCCCGAGGCCGCCGCCAAATTGGTGACGAGCCACCTCCGCCTCGTCGCCAAGATCGCGATGGGCTACCGCGGCTATGGCCTGCCGGTCGCCGAGCTGATTTCTGAGGGCAACATCGGCCTGATGCAGGGCGTCAAGAAGTTCGACGCCGAGCGCGGCTTCCGCCTCGCCACCTATGCGATGTGGTGGATCCGCGCCTCGATCCAGGAATTCATCCTGCGGTCGTGGAGCCTCGTCAAGATCGGCACCACCGCCAACCAGAAGAAGCTGTTCTTCAACCTCCGCCGGATGAAGGGCAAGATCAACGCGATGGAGGACGGCGACATGAAGCCGGCCGACGTCGCCAAGATCGCGACGACGCTCGGCGTTACCGAGACCGAAGTCATCTCGATGAACCGCCGCATGGCGATGGGCGGCGACACCAGCCTCAACGCGCCGCTGCGCGAGGAGGGCGAGGGCGAGTGGCAGGACTGGCTGACCGACACCGGTCCGATCCAGGACGAGATCGTCGCCAACGAGCAGGAGAAGACCCAGCGGCATGCGCTGCTGGTCGATGCGATGGGTGACTTGAACGACCGCGAGAAGCACATCCTGACCCAGCGCCGCCTCGTCGACGAGCCCGAGACGCTCGAGGAACTGTCGCAGCAATACGGCATCAGCCGCGAACGCGTCCGCCAGATCGAAGTCCGCGCCTTCGACAAGCTCCAGCGCGCGATGCGCGCGCTGGCCGGCGAACGCCGTCTGTTGCCCGAGCCGGCGTAACATCAGCCTCGACGCGATCATCGTCGGCGCGGGTGCCGCCGGCCTCGCCGCCGCCCGGCGTCTCGCCGACGCTGGTGCGAAGGTCGTCGTGCTCGAAGCCGGCGACCGCGTCGGTGGCCGCGCGCACACCGTCGTCCGGGAGGGCTTCACGCTCGACCTCGGTTGCGGCTGGCTGCATTCGGGCGAGCGCAATCCGTGGACCAAAGTCGCCGAAGCCGCGGGGCTTACCGTCGACCGCGCGGCCGCCCGCTGGGATACGCAATGGCGCGACCTCGGCTTTCCGCCCGCCGAGCAGGCCGCCTTTGGTCGGGCCTTCGCTGCCTTTGATGCAGAGGTCGAGCGGCGCGTCCCCGCCCCCGACGTGCCACTCGCCGCTGCTCTATCCGCCGCGGGCGAGTGGGCCGGCGCAGTCGACGCGGTCGTCGGCTATCTCGACGGGGTCGAGGCCGGCGCGGTTTCGCTCCACGACCACGCCGCGTTTGACGCCGCCGCCTCCGACAACAATTGGCGCGTCCGCGACGGCCTCGGCACCGCGGTCGCCAGCCTCGCCGCCGGACTCGATGTTCGGCTGAATACCCCGGCGACCGCGATAGAGATCGACAGAGACACGGTTCGCGTGACGACCTCCGCCGGCACCATCGAGGCCGCGACGGCGATCATCACCGTATCGACCGCGGCGCTCGGCGGCATCGCCTTCACACACGACATCCCCGGCCATCGGGCCGCCGCCGCCGACCTGCCGCTGGGCGACGTCGGCAAGGTCTTCCTGCGCATCGACGGGCCGACCGACTTTCCGGTCGACGGGCATCTGCGCGGCCACCCACGCGCGCTGCGCTCGGCCAGCCACCGGCTGCGCCCGTTCGGCTGGCCGGTGATCGAAAGCTATTTCGGCGGACCCTATGCCGCCGAACTTGCCGCCGCGGGTCCGGCGGCGGCGGTCGACGCGATGGTGACGGAACTGTGCGGGCTGCTGGGATCGAGCTGGCGCCCCCGACTGCGACCACTGGCGGTCAGCGACTGGCGCGCCGCACCGTTCATCGGCGGGGCGTGGAGCCATGCCCGTCCCGGACGCCGCGCCGCCCGGCGGGCGATCGTCGAACCGGTCGCGGGGCGCGTCTTCTTCGCGGGCGAGGCGGGCGCGCTCGACGACGTCGGCACCGCGCACGGCGCGCACGCCATCGGAGTCGCGGCGGCGATGGCCGCGCTCGCCGCCTTGACGCGCCCCGGACCTGTCGCCCAATAGCGCGGCGTTGCGAGGGGGGAGCCGGATGGTGCGAACGGTCGGTTGGCTGATCGGCAAGCTCGTCGCCGTGATCGTTGCCGCCGCGCTGCTCGCCGCCGTCTGGGCGCTCGCCTACCGCTGGATCGATCCGCCGATCACGGTACCGATGATCCGCGACGCGTTCGCCGGGCAGCATGTCGAGCGCGACTGGGTCGGCCTCGACCGGATCACCCCGGCGATGCCGCGCGCGGTGATCGGCGCCGAGGATTCAACCTTCTGCGCGCACCACGGCTTCGATTTCGGCGCGATCGAGCATGCCGCCGAGAAGAACGCGACGTCGCGAAAAGTCATCGGCGGGTCGACGATCTCGCAGCAAACCGCGAAGAACGCCTTTCTCTGGCCGGGCCGGTCGTACCTGCGCAAGGGGTTGGAGGCGTATTTCACCGTCCTGATCGAGACGCTGTGGGGCAAGCACCGGATCATGGAGGTCTATCTCAACATCGCCGAGCTCGGCCCCGGCATCTACGGCGTCGAGGCGGCGGCGCAGCATTATTTCGGGGTGTCCGCCGCGCGGCTCAGCCCGACACAGGCGGCGCGGATCGCCGCGATCCTGCCGCAGCCGATCAAGCGCGACGCCGCCGACCTCCACGGCGCGGTCAGGCGGCATGCCCGTGCGATCGAGCGGCGCATCGGGGTGGTGCGGCGCGATGCGATCGATGGGTGCTTGGCCAGCTAGGCTTAGAGCCCCGGCATCTTGAATCCCGGCGGCAGCGGCAGGCCCGCCG
>CAXTPH010000259.1:0-3727 GCA_964245955.1 uncultured Sphingomonadaceae bacterium
GCATGTCGTTCCACGGCGGCGCGATCGGCTTCACCATCGCGATCTTCGTCTTCGCCCGCGTCAACCACGTCCGCGGCCTGCGCGTCTGCGACTATGTCGCGTGCGTCGCGCCGCTCGGCCAGGGGCTCGGGCGGCTGGCGAACTTCGTCAACGGCGAGCTGTGGGGACGCGTTACCGGCAGCGACTGGGGCATGATCTTCCCCGGCGCCGGCACCGCACCGCGCTACCCGAGCCAGTTGTTCGAGTTCGCCGGCGAGGGCGTGCTGCTATTCATCGTCCTCAATGTGCTGTTCTGGCGGACCCGCGCGCGCGTCTATCCCGGCCTGCTCGTCGGCGTCGGCACCTTCGGCTTCGGCGTGGTGCGTTTCTTCATCGAATTCTTCCGCGAGCCCGACGTCCAGGTCGGCTACCTGACTTTCGGACTGACGATGGGGCAGTGGCTGTGTCTGCCGATGGTCGTGCTCGGCCTCTACCTGATGCTGTCGAGCCGGACGCGGACGGTCGCCGCGGGCGCGCCGCTGCCCGCGTGACCCCGCTCGCCGAGCGGCTGGCGCGCGACATCGCCGCGTCGGGGCCGATGCCGGTCGCGCGATGGATGGCGCTGGGCAACGCGCTATATTACGCGACGCGTGACCCGCTGGGTGCGGCGGGCGACTTCACCACCGCGCCCGAGATCAGCCAGATGTTCGGCGAGCTGATCGGGGCGTGTTTCGCCGACATCTGGCGGCGCGCCGGGTCGCCGGCGCCGGTGCGCCTGGTCGAGCTCGGCCCCGGACGCGGGACGCTGATGGCCGATATGCTGCGCAGCATGGGTGCGGCAGGATGGAGCCCGGCGGTCGATTTCGTCGAGATGAGCCCGGTGCTGCGCGCGGCGCAGGCGGGGCGGGTGCCGGGCGCGGCGTGGCACGACAGCCTCGATGCCGTTCCCGACGACGCGCCGCTGCTGCTCGTCGCCAACGAATTCTTCGACGCGCTGCCGGTGCGCCAGTTCGTCCGAGTCGCGCGCGGCTGGCGCGAGCGCTGCGTCACCGTCGATGGCGCGCGGTTCGCGCCGGGGATCGGCACCGCCGACGCGACCGCGATGATCGACCCCGGCCTCGCGGATGCCGTCGCGGGCACCGTCGTCGAAGTCTCGCCCGCCTCGACCGCGATCGCCGCCGAGATCGGTGCGCGGCTGCGGCGCCACGGTGGGGCCGCGCTGATCATCGACTATGGCCACGCCGGGCCGGCGACCGGCGACACGCTCCAGGCGGTCCGGGAACATGCGCCGGCCGACCCCTTCGCCGATCCCGGCGCGGTCGACCTGACGTGCCATGTCGATTTTACCGCGCTCGCGGCGGCGGCGGGGGTTTCCGTCGGCGGCCCGATCGGGCAGGGCGATTTCCTGCGGGCGATCGGCATCGACGCGCGCGCCGAGGTGCTCCGCCGCCGGGCGACGCCGGTTCAGCGCGACGGCATCGATGCGGCGGTCGCGCGGCTGACGGGGGAGACGGCGATGGGCAGCTTGTTCAAGGTGATGGCGCTGACCGGCCCCGGCTGGCCGGCCCCGGCGGGGTTCGCATGAGCCTCGTCTATCGCGACGCGACCGTCGCCGACGCGGCCCTGCTCGCCGACCTCGGCGCGCGGACGTTCACGACGACCTTCGGGCACCTGTATTCGGCGGCGAACCTTGCGCTCTTCCTCGAAAACCACACCGTCGACCGCTGGACCGCGGCGATTGCGGGCGATGCGTCGGTCCGCCTCGCCGAGGCCGACGGCGTCGCGATCGCCTATGCGCGGATCGGGCCGCTGACGTTCGACGTCGCGCACCACGGCCGCGCCGGGGTCCAGCTTTACCAGCTCTATGTCGAGACGCCGTGGCACGGTGCGGGGGTTGCGGCGGCGTTGCTCGACTGGGCGGTCACGGCGGCGCGGGCGCGTGGTGCCGTCGACCTGTGGCTGTCGGTCTTCATCGACAATCCGCGCGCGCGGCGGTTCTACGCCCGCGCGGGCTTCGTCGAGGTGATGCCGTACACCTTCATGGTCGGCGACCACGCCGACGAGGACATCATCTGTCGCCTCGCGCTCGACACCGCGGCATGACCGTCCCCGTCGTCACCGCCGCCGCGCTCGCCGGCACCCGCCACGGCTTCTGCGGGCGGCAGGGCGGCGTTTCGAGCGGGATCTTCGCCTCGCTCAACACCGGGCTCGGCTCGCGCGACGATCCGGCCGCGGTCGCCGAGAACCGGCGGCGTGCGGTCGCCGTCGTCGCGCCGGGGGCGGCGCTCGTCACGGTCCACCAGGTCCATAGCCCGGTCGTCGTCGTCGCCGACCCCACGACCGGCGACGCCGATCGCCCGCAAGCCGACGGCCTCGTCACCGACCGGCGCGACGTCGTCCTCGGCGTGCTCGCCGCCGACTGCGCCCCGGTCCTGTTCGCCGACGTCGCGGCGGGCGTGATCGGCGCGGCGCACGCCGGATGGAAGGGCGCGCTCTACGGCGTCCTCCCCGCGACGGTTGCGGCGATGGAAGCCCTCGGCGCGCGCCGCGAGCGCATCGCCGCCGCGGTCGGCCCGTGCATCGCACGCGCCAGCTACGAGGTCAGCCTCGCCTACGCCGACCCGTTCGTCGCGGTCGACCCGGGCTTCGCCGCCTTCTTCACCGCCGGCCGGCCCGGCCATTTCCAGTTCGATCTCGAAGGCTTTGTCGTCGCCCGGCTCGCCGCGGCGGGGCTGACACGGATCGAGGCGACCGGGCGCGACACGTACGGCAACCCCGACGACTGGTTCAGCTATCGCCGGACGACGCATGCGGGCGAACCCGATTATGGCCGCAACCTGTCGCTGATCGCGCTGGCGCCGTAGCCGTACCATCACATTCGTAGCGCACCCTCGGTCCCGACTCGGGGGAGCGCACATGCCAAGCGATTTCGAACGCGCGCAGCGCATCTTCGCCGTTCACGCGCCGGGGGCGCGCTGTGCGCTGCTCAGCGATGGCTTGCGAATCCGCTGCGTCGCGCGCGACGATCCCACGGTCGCGGTCGTCTTCTGGGCGTGGTCGGACAACGAGGACATGCGGCGGCAAGCCCGCGCGCTGGTCGGCGGGGGCTGAAGCCTGGACTCCGACGTCACCGCCCCGCGTCGGCGAAAAAGCCGAACGTAATCCCGACCTACCGTTCGGCGTGTTGCCGTTCGGTGAGGCCGCCGCTAAGACGCCGCGCATCAGCCCGGGGGACGTGCGCATGAAGATTCTTGCGGGGAACGCCAACCCCGACCTGGCGCAAGCGATCGCGTCGTACCTCGATTTAAAGCTGACGAGCGCGAGCGTCCGCCGCTTCGCCGACGAGGAAGTCTTCGTCGAGATCCACGAGAATGTCCGTGGCGAGGACGTCTTTGTCGTGCAGTCGACCAGCGCGCCGGCCAACGACAATCTGATGGAGCTGCTGATCTGCATCGACGCGCTGCGCCGCTCGTCGGCGCGGCGGATCACCGCGGTCGTGCCGTATTTCGGTTATGCCCGGCAGGACCGCAAGTCAGGGTCGCGCACGCCGATCTCGGCCAAGCTCGTCGCCAACCTGATCACCGTCGCCGGGGCGGACCGGGTGCTGTCGGTCGACCTGCACGCCGGCCAGATCCAGGGTTTCTTCGATATCCCGACCGACAATCTGTTCGCCGCGCCGGTGATGCACGCCGACATCGCGGCGCGATTGCCGAAGACCAACCTGACGATCGTCTCGCCCGACGTCGGC
>CAXTPH010000260.1:0-3726 GCA_964245955.1 uncultured Sphingomonadaceae bacterium
GCCACCAGTTCGGCGTCGGCGCGCAGGTCACGACGTTCCAGCGCGCCGGCAACAACCCGTTGAAATGGACGCGGTCGCCCGAGCAGGCGCTCAAGCAGCTCGTCGGCACCCCCGACCCCGGCTTCCTCACCGGCCCGGTCGCGGTGCAAGGCGCGTTCGAGGACCTGCAGGCGCACGAGGTGGCGATGCTCGCCGCGATGCAGGAGGCACTAGGCGCGACGGTCGAGCGCTTTTCCCCCGATGCGATTAAGGCGCGCGTCACGGCGAAGGGCGGGCTGCTGCCCGGCAGCCGCGAGGCGGCGCTGTGGCGCGCGTTCGAAGGCGAGTATAAGGCGCTGGCGCACGAAAGCGAGGCGGCCTACCTCGACCTTTTCGCCAAGAATTTCCGCAAGGCGTACGAACGGAACATCAAGAAAGCCGATAACGCTTAAGGATTTGACGCATGGGCATGCCCGCCAGCCGCATCACCGACATGCACGTCTGCCCGATGGTCACCGGTATCATCCCGCATGTCGGCGGGCCGATCGTCAAGGGAATGCCGACGGTCATAACCGGCATGATGCCACAGGCGCGCGTCACCGATCTCGCGGTCTGTGTCGGTCCCCCCGACATGATCGCCAAGGGATCGATGACCGTCCTCGTCGGGTCATTACCCGCCGCACGGATCGGCGACCTGAGCGCGCACGGCGGTGCCATCGTTTCGGGATTTCCGACGGTGTTGATTGGCGGCTGAAGCTGCTCGCTAGCGCGTGATCTCGACCCAGCCGCTCGTCAGCGCGCACCGCCCGCCACCGCAAGCACTTGCGACCCCCTGCGCCCCCGCGGCGGTCACCGGCGCGGGCTTGCCGTCACTTGCGACGAGGACGGCGAGGAAACGCGACGGCTTCGGATCGAATTCGAGCTGGCGGAGATCGCCGGAGGCAACGCCTGCCGACGACACCCAGTCCTTTGCCGCTGGCGAGCCGCTGTCGTCGATCATCGTGATCTGGAGATTGGCGAGACCGGCCGGCTGGCCGACGGGGGCAAGGTTCGCGGTCGGGCCGCCGCTGGGGCCCTTCGGCGCGGTCGCGATCGACAGCATCTGCTTGGCATCGACCCCGAAGCCGACGGTGTTCCCCGCCGGCACCGCGGCGTGGATCTTGCCGACCAGCGCGCACGTCGCCGCCGCGGGCTGGGCGACGGCGGCGGTGTCCGACGAATCGAGCGTCAGCCCGCCCGCGGTCGCCGGGATGGGGACGCTTGCCGGATGCCAGCCGGCGAGGTGGACGGTCTTGCCCGACGGAGTTTCGGTGACGTGGATGTCGCTGCACGGCAGGGCGGCGAGGGCGGCGAGGACGGCGGGGCGCGCGGTCGCCCAATCGGGCGTAGCGGTGGCCGGCGCGGCGGCGGCCGCCGCCGCCGGTGCGCTCGCGGTCTCGGTCGGTGGGGCCGTCGCTTCGGGAGCCTTCCCACCGAAAGCGAAATAGCCGCCGACCCCGGCGACGAGGAGGACGGCGACGCCAATACCGGCGAACATCGGCGTGCGGTTCGGCTCGACCTCTGAGCCCGCGGGCGGCGGCGCGACGGTCGCGGCGCGAACGAACGCCGGGGCATCGGTCGTCTCGCGCGGCGGCGGCGCGGTCGTGCCCCCGCCGAACGGCGATGTTGCGGCGGCAAACGTCCCCGGCGGCGCGTCGAGTGCGGCGATCACCTCGTCCATCGAGCGGAAGCGCTCGGCCGGATCGGGCGCGAGCATCTTGGCGAAGACCGGCTGCAGGTCGGGCGCGATCGACGACAGGTCGGGGACGGTATCGCGTGCCTCGAGCGCGTCGACGATCGTCACCCCCATGTCGAGCGGGGCGCCGCGGGCATAGGCGATCATCACGAGTGCGAGGCTGTAAACATCGGTCCACGGCCCGACCTGGCGCTTGAACTTGCCGAAGATCTCGGGCGCAGCATAGCCGAACTTGCCGGCGAACGCCTCGCCGACGACGCTCTTCTCGCCCGGGTTGGTGTCCTTGGCGATGCCGAAGTCGATGATCTTGCAGCGTTCGACATTGCCGTCGGGCAGCAGCAGATTGTCGGGCGACAGGTCGCGGTGGATCACCCCGGCGTCGTGCGCCGCGCCGAGCCCGGTCGCGAGCCGCTTGAGCACCCGCTTGACCGTCGCCGGGTCGGCCGGGTCGCCGGTCAGGACATCGGCCATCGACGGGCCGCTGACATATTCGATCGCGAGATAGTTGATCCGGTTGGTCCGGTCGAACGCGAGCGTGCGGTATTTGACGAGGCTGTCGTGGCCGATGCGCTCGAGCGCGCTCGCCTCGCGGCGGAACAGCGCCATGAACGATTCGTCGGCGGCGTATTGCGGCAGGATGACCTTGATCGCGACCTTCTCGTTCGACGCGAGGTTGCGCCCTTCATAGACCTCGCCCATCCCGCCCTGCGCGATGAAGCGGACGATCTCGAACAGGTCGTTCAAGTGCATGCCGACGAGGCCGCCGGGCGTGCCGTGGATGAAGGCGCCGCCGGGAGCGGACGCGGCGACCGGCGGGGCCGACGGCGGCGGCACGAACGCCGGCGGCGGGGCGAAGACCGGGGCCTCGCTGGGCGCGGCATCACCGAACGGGTCGGCTGCGGGCGTCCCGAACGGATCGGCCGGGACGCCGGCGGAGGGGTCGACCGGCATCCCGAACGGGTCGGCGTCGGGCGTCGGCCGACCGTCGCCGTGGAGCGCGGCGAGATCGGCGGCCGAGACCATCACGGTCCGCTCGCCGCCGCGCGGCGCGGGGGCGGGCACCTCGTCGTCGGGCGTGTCGCTCATACTGCGATCGACACTTCGGTCGCCTCCTCCACCGAAATCAGCACTACCGTAACATTGTCCGGCGCGCCATTCGCGAGTGTTTCGGCGATCATGCGGTCGGCGGCGGCGTTGACGCTCGGCAGGCGCAGCAGCCGACCGATCGCCTCTTCGGGCACGACCTTGGTCAGGCCGTCGCTGCAGATCAGGTAATGGTCGCCCGGCAGCGCGGTGTCGGTGATCCCTTCGGGGCGGCACTCGGCCTCACCCCCGACCGCGCGCGACAGGACGTGTGCCATCGGGTGCGTCTCGGCATCCTCGGGGGCAAGGCTGCCGCGGTCGACGAGTTCCTGGACGACGCTGTGGTCGCGGCTGATCTGGGTCAGCCCGCCACGGCGGAAGCGGTACGCGCGGCTGTCGCCGACCCACAGACACATCAGGTTGCCGCCGTCGAGGTGGAGCAGGACCGCGGTCGTTCCCATCGACTGGCCCGCCGCCTTCGCCGCCTCGACGATCGCGGTATTGCCCGCCTGCAGCGCCGCGACCATCGCCGCGCCCTTGTCCTCGGGTGACCCGGTCAGGTCGATCGCAGCAAATTGCGCGACGAGCGTCTGCGACGCCCACTGGCCGTTGGCGTGGCCGCCCATGCCGTCGGCGACGACCCACAGCGCGATGTCGTCGCGCGCCAGGACCGAATCCTCGTTGACCGACCGGACCAGCCCCGGATGGGTGCGGACGGCGGTGCGGAAGCGGAGCTTCATGGCCGCTCGCCGCCGACGAGACGCTGGAGGAGGGCGGCGTCGACCGTCGGCGAGGTCACGCCGACCGGCGCGCCTTCGGCCGGATCGGCGACCCACCACGCGCTGGCGGCCGGCAGCGACACGCCGGCGAGGAACGCCGCGCGGGCGTCGGGTTCGGGGGCGGCGGCAGCGATCGCGGCGGCGGCGTGG
>CAXTPH010000261.1:0-3725 GCA_964245955.1 uncultured Sphingomonadaceae bacterium
GGCGAGGACGATGTCGTCGGACTCGAGCCGGACCGACCGCGCGGCGCGCGCCCGGTCGCGGTCGAGCAGGCCGCTCATCTCAGGGGTGAAGACGAGCTCGGCGCCTTGCCGCGCGAGGTCAGCGATGCCGGCTACGAGATCGGCGGCGTTCGCGGCCGGGTCGATCCCGGTCCGCGTCTGCAGCACGCCGATCCGCACCGCCGTCACGCGAGCAGCGGGTCGAGCTTGCCGCTGCGGTCGAGCGCGGCGAGGTCGTCGCTGCCGCCGATCGGACGGCCGTCGATGAAGATCTGCGGCACCGTCGTCCGTCCCTCCGACCGCGCGAGCATCTCGGTCCGCTTCGGCCCGCCCATCGTGATGTCGATCTCTTCAACCGCGACGCCCTTGGCCTTGAGCAGCTTCATCGCGCGCGCGCAGAACGGGCAGAGAAACTTGGTGTAGACTTCGACCTTGGCCACGCGCTGCAACTCCTTCGTGCGAGCGATTCATATGCGGTCAAGCGGCGTCGCGCACAACCCGTGCCCATGTCAGCACGCGCACGCGCCGGGCCCCCGCGCGGAGCAGGATCCGCGTGCACGCCTCGGCGGTTGCGCCGGTGGTCAAGACATCGTCGATCAGCACGATATCTTGATCCCGGACCTGGTCGGGGTGCGCGACACGGAATGCCGCGCGGACATTGGCGGCGCGCTGGCGGCGGCCCATGCCACGGCTCGTCGTCGTCGCACGCAGCCGGACGAGCGCGTCGACCGCGACACGCGCCCCCGACCGCCGTCCCGCCGCCTGCGCGAGCAACGCCGCCTGGTTGAAGCCGCGCTTCCACAACCGCCAGCGGTGGAGCGGGACGGGGATCAGCAGCGTCTGCGGGCCGAGCCAGTCGCCGCCGGCGCGGATCAGCTGCGGCGCCATCACCTTGGCGAGATGCTGGCGGTCGCCGTGCTTGAAGCCGAGCAGGATCGTCCGCGCCGGGCCGCCGTAGACCATTGCCGCACGGGCGGCGGCATAGCGTGGCGGCGTGTCGAGGCAGCCGCCGCACCGGGCATCAGGGCCGCGGTCGACCTCGAACGGCGCGCCGCACGCGGCGCACATCGGCGCGGTGATGAAGTCGAGCCCGGCCCAGCAGTCGCCGCAGAAACTGCCGTCCGCATCGACGATCTCGCGGCACGCTGGACAGCGCGGCGGCAGCAACAGGTCGAGCGCGACGGCCGCCCAGCGCCGGGCCAGGCGCGCGAGTCCGGCCAGCTAGACGCCGATCGCCCTGCGCGCGAACTTGCGCACATCGCGCAGCGCCTTGATCGCGGCGGGGGGCTTGTAGCGGCTCTTGGTCAGCTTCTGCAGGCGGACGTCGGGGTCGGGACGCCAGATCTCGGCCGAACAGCTGACCGCCATGTACATCGCCTTGCGGACGCCGGTGATCGCGGTCACCGGGGTGACGTCGTGGAGCGCGCGGTTCGACTGGAGCGAGGCGACCATGAAGTTGCCGCGCGCCGGATAGATCTTCTCGATCACCGGCGTGTAGTCCTCGATCCGGTACAGCCGGTGCTCGCCGCCGACCATGTCGGGATTGTCGTCGATGTAGACGAGGATCGAGACCAGCCGCGTCAGATTGTCGACATGGACGCCGCCGCCGCCGTTGACGAGTCCGTAGTTGAGCTTGCCGATGCCGATGTCGAGGCGCGGGAACAGAAAGGCCTCGTCCTTGGTCACGTTTGAATAGCCGATCAGCTCCTCGCGCTTCTCGTACGGCGCCGGGCGAATCGGCAGCGTCCGCGGGTCCATCAACAGGTCGCCGGACGCGACGTACTTCGCGATCTCCGAATCGAACAGCTCGAGGAAGGTGGTGACGAAGCCGGGCGAATAGACCCAGTCGTGGAGGCGGCCGTAGGCGGGCTGCTCGGTGGTCAGCTTGATATATTCGGGATCGGGGTGGGTCAGGTCGCCGTGCATCCGGATCTGTGGGCCGAAACGGTCCTCGGTGGGGAATTCGGCGGTCAGCGCGGCATAGTCGACGAGCGTGTCGGCGGTCGCGACATGCGGATACGGCGCGGTGACGATTTCGTCGGAGGCTACGGGTCGGATCGCCATCAAGCGCCTTTCACTCGGTTCTTGCCGACAATAATACGGCACCGCTTAAGCAAGTGCAAAGCCTGTGCGCTTGGCATGACGATGTTCGCGCGGCATGAACCGGCATGGCCCATCCCCCCGAAATCGCCGAGCCGTTCGATCGTTCCGCCCGGCGGCGGCAGCGCGCGCGCGCGGACGGTCGCGCCGATTTCCTCCGCGCCGCGATCGCCGCCGAGCTCGCCGAGCGCGTCGCAGGCCTCGATCGCACCTTCGACGCGGTGCTCGATATCGGCCGGACCGGGATCACCGGCGGGCTAACGGTGGCGTTCGACGCGGCCCCCGACCGGGCGGGCCGCGGCCCGGGGGCCGTCGCAGGCGACGAGGACCGGTTGCCGTTCGCCGACGCAAGCTTTGACCTGATTGCGTCCGCCGCCGCGCTGCACGGGGTCAACGACCTGCCCGGCGCGCTGATCCAGGCGCGGCGCGCGCTGCGCCCCGGCGGGCTGTTCGTCGCGGGCTTCTTCGGGGGGACCAGCCTGATCGAGCTTCGCGCCGACCTGCTGGGAGCCGAGAGCGACCTGACCGGGCGCGCGGCGGCACGGATCGCGCCGATGGTCGACACTGACATGGCGGCGGGGCTGCTCCAGCGCGCGGGCTTCGCCGATCCGGTCGCCGAAGTCGACACGATCACGGTCCGCTACGACGGGCTGTTCGCGCTATCGCGCGACTTGCGCGCGATGGGGGAGGGGAACATCCTCGCCTCGCGCGTGCCGCTGCGGCGCGACGTGCTCGCCGAGGCGGCGCGGCGGTTTGCGACGCGCGCCGTCGCCGGGCGGGTCGCCGTGACGGTGCAGACGATCTACCTCACGGGGTGGCAGCGCTAGAGCAGCGCCGCGAGCAAGCCCAGCAGCGGTCGATCCGCGGGCGGCATGTCGAGCCCGAACAGCGCGTTCGGGCGCAGCCATTGCAGCCGCTGACCGTCGCGACCGCGGGCGGTACCGGTCCACTTGCGGCAGGCGAACAAGAGAAGGACGAGGTGGAACTCGGGATAGGCGTGGCTGGCGAAGCCGGCCGGAGCGAGGCAGCTCGCGGCGGTGTCGATGCCGAGCTCCTCGGCGAGTTCACGGACGAGCGCGGTCTCGGGGGTCTCGCCGGACTCGATCTTGCCGCCGGGAAATTCCCATCGTCCAGCGAGGTGCTTGCCGGCGGGGCGTTCGGCGACGAGAACCCGCCCGTCGGCGTCGACCAGCGCGGCGGCGACCACGGTCAGGATCGGCAGGCCAAGCGTGACCGCGGGGCCCGGGCAGTCGAGCTCCACCTAGCTCGCGCGGCCCATCGCGAGGAACTTCGCGCGGCGCCCCGATCGCAGTGCCGCCGGGGTCTGTGTCTCGAGCACGGTCAGCTCGGCGGCGATCGCGGTGCCTAGCCGCGCGATCGCGGTCGCGGGATCGCGGTGCGCACCGCCGCGGGGTTCGTAGATGATCCGGTCGACGACGCCTAATTTCTTGAGATCGCTCGCGGTCACCTTCATCGCTTCGGCGGCTTCGGCGGCGCGGCTTGGACCCGCCGGCGCGGGCGTCCCGTCGGCACCGCGATTGTCGCCGCGCCACAGGATCGAGGCGCAGCCTTCGGGCGAGATCACCGCATAGATCGCGTGCTCGAAC
>CAXTPH010000262.1:0-3698 GCA_964245955.1 uncultured Sphingomonadaceae bacterium
GGCCGGTGATCAGCACCTTGCCGTCGTCGCGCGCGACCATGTCGCCGAGGACCTTCTGCAGCAGATAAAGCGTGCCGGTGATATTGGTATCGATCACGCGACGCCAGTCGTCGACGTTCTGGTCGAGGAAGCCGTGGCCGAGGCCCCGCCCGGCGTTGGCGCACAGCAGGTCGATCGGGCCGTTGACCGCGGCAAGCAGCTTGTCGACGCCTTCGATCGTCGCGAGGTCGGCTTCGACCGCGACGACATTGACGCCGTGGGTGCGGATATGCGCGGCGGCCTCTTCGATCTTCGCCTCGTCGGCGGCGATCAACAGGTCGTAGCCGTTCTTCGCGGCGAGCTCGGCGAGCTCGAAGCCGATGCCGGTCGAGGCCCCGGTGACGACGGCAAATTTACGGTCGGACATGATTGTACTCCTTACGCTGCTTTGGCGAGGCCGGGCTTGAGCACGACCTTGGTGACTTCGTTCTGGTTGTCGTGGAACATCTTGTACCCCTTGGGGGCGTCCTCGAGCGGCAACCGGTGGCTGATGAGGAAAGTGGTATCGATCTTGCCGTCGAGGATCGCGGTCAGCAGCGCCGGCAGGTAGCGCTGGACGTGGGTCTGACCGGTCTTGAGCGTCAGCCCCTTTTCCATGAAGGCGCCGAGCGGGAACTTGTCGATGAACCCGCCATAGACCGCAGGCATCGATACCCGTCCGCCCTTGCGGCACGCGACGATCGCCTGGCGGATCGAATGCGCCCGGTCGGTGCCGAGCAGCAGCGACTTCTTGACCTGGTCGAGGACGTTGTCGACGAAGAAGCCGTGCGCCTCGAGGCCGACCGAATCGATCACCGCATCGGGGCCGATGCCGCCGGTCATCTCGATCAGCGCCTCGGACACTTTGGTATCCTCGAAGTTGATCGTCTCGGCGCCGAACTTCTTCGCCAGCTCGAGGCGGTGCGGGAAGTGGTCGATGGCAATGACACGATGTGCCCCCATCAGGAACGCCGATTGCACCGCGAACAGCCCAACCGGACCGCAACCCCAGACCGCGACGGTGTCGCCGGGTTCGATGTCGGCGTTCTCCGCCGCCATCCAGCCGGTCGGCAGGATGTCGGACAGGAACAGGACCTTGTCGTCATCGATACCGTCGGGGATGACGATCGGGCCGACGTCTGAATAGGGGACACGGACATATTCGGCCTGGCCGCCGGCGTAGCCACCGGTCATGTGGCTATAGCCGAACAGCCCCGACATCGGCTGGCCATAGAGCGTCTCGGCGATGTCCTGATTGTCCGCCGGGTTGCCGTTGTCGCACGCCGAGAACTGCTTCTTGCCGCAATGGTAGCACGAGCCGCAGGCGATGGTGAACGGAACGACGACGCGCTGGCCCTTCTGGAGCGTGCTCTTCGGGCCGACCTCGACGACCTCGCCCATGAACTCATGGCCGAGGATGTCGCCCTTCTGCATCGTCGGGATGTAGCCGTCATAGAGATGCAGGTCGGAGCCACAGATCGCGGTCGAGGTGACCTTGATGATCGCGTCACGCGGATTGATGATCTCGGGGTCGTCGACGGTGTCGACGCGAACGTCGTGCTTGCCGTGCCAAGTGAGGGCGCGCATCGGGCTATTCCTTTTCTTCGGCGAGCGCGGCGGCGGTGCGCGCGTTGGTCGAGACCTCGCCGGTCTCCATCAGCTGCTTGAAGCGACGCAGGTCGCGGCGGGTCTGGATCGCGGGTTCGCGCTGGAACAGCTTGGCGACGAGCTTGCCGACGGCGCCCGCCGGCGGGTCGTAGGCGATCGTCGCGGTGACGATCGTGCCGCGCGCGCCGGCATCGTGGAACTCGACGCGGCCGCTGTTGGCGACGTCGCCGGTCGAGGTCCAGCTGAAATACTCGGGCGCAGCGTCGTGCTCGATGACCGAATCCCATTCCACCGTGCGCCCGGCCGGGGCCTTGACCACCCAATGCGAGTGCGTCGCGTCCTTGACGTCGCCGCGCACGATATTGTCCATGAACGTCGGCAGGTTGGCGAAGTCGCGAAAGTAGGCGAACAGCTCGTCGCGCGGCCGGTTCACCGTCACCGAGCGCGTCGAGATGCTGTCGCCGGTCAGGTCGAGCGCGCTCTCCGCCGCCGCGACCGTCGCGCTGTGTTTCGAGGTGAGGGGCGGCGCGTCGTCGCCGTCATGGGTCCGGGTGGCCATCGATAACTCCCTGAATGATGCAAGTTAACCACAGCGATCGCGATGCGTTCCGCCTCAGTGGACGCTGCCCACCGCCAAAATGACGCAGGTGAACGCAATCGGCGCATCCTCGGCCGAGGGGTGCGATCGCGGCGCAGCGGCTTGTTTCGCACGGCTTTGATCCGGCGCTGGCCGACCGCGACCGCGGCATGTTAGCAAGCTGGAGCAGCAAGTAAGGATGAACGATGTTGCCACGATCGGAGCGGTGACGGCGGTGACCGCGCCTGCCGACAGTGCGGCGGTCGAGGCGACGCAGTCGACCTTCGGCACGCTGCCCGATGGCCGCACGGTGCCGGCGGTGACGCTGATTAACCGCCACGGGGTCGCGGCAACGGTGATCGCGTGGGGCGCGGCGCTGCAATCGCTCATCATGCCCGATGCGCACGGTGGGCGTGGCGACGTCGCGCTCGGCTATGCCGAGCTCACGGACTATCTCGATCATCCGCAATATTTCGGCGCGACCGTCGGACGCTTTGCCAATCGCATCGCCCACGGCCGGTTCAGCCTCAACGGCGCGGCGTATCGGGTTCAGGTCAACGACGGGGCGAACGCGCTCCATGGCGGCACCGCCGGCTTCGACAAGCAATTGTGGACCGTCGTCGGCGCGGCGGGGGGCGCGACCGGACGCGTCACCCTGCGCCACGTCAGCCCCGACGGCGCGATGGGCTTTCCCGGCGAACTGACGGTCGACGCCACCTATTCGCTCGACGAGGACGACCGGCTGACGATCGAGTATCGCGCGACGACGACCGCGCCGACGATCGTCAACATCACCAACCATAATTACTGGAACCTATCGGTCGAAGGCTCGGGGAACGGGGCGATGGGACACGTCGTCGCGATCCCCGCCGAAGCCTATCTGCCGACCGACCCCGGCGCGATCCCGACCGGCGAGATCCGTCCCGTCGCCGGCACCGCGTTCGACTTCCGCACCCCGCACGCCGTCGGCGCGCGGGTCCGTGATGCGGGCGAGGAGCAACTCGTCTTCGGCCGCGGCTACGATCACAACTGGATCGTCGGACGCACGGTCACCCCCGACGAGCACGTGATGGCCCGGGTCGCCGATCCGGCGTCGGGGCGCAGCTTCGAGCTGTGGTCGAACCAGCCGGGGCTGCAATTCTATTCGGGCAATTTTCTCGACGGGACGACGTCGGGCAAGGCGCAGCGGATCTACCGCGCCGGCGACGCTGTGGTGTTCGAGCCGCAGCGCTTCCCCGACACGCCGAATCAGCCGGCATTCGGCTCGGCGCGGCTCGACCCCGGCGAGACGTATCGCAACGTCATGAGCTATCGGCTCCGCTGGAGCGGCGAGCGATGAAGCGGCGGCTCGCGGCGGGACCCGATACCGGATAGATTCATCGCTAATCCGGCACCGGTAATGGTCGGGCCGGCGTGTTCCTGGGGGATCGTGAATGACCTTGTCGGCGCTCGATCTCGCGGTACATAGGACCAAGTAGTATCCGTCCGCGATCCA
>CAXTPH010000263.1:0-3679 GCA_964245955.1 uncultured Sphingomonadaceae bacterium
ACGGGACACACCCGCGAGCCAGCACACAACCATTGTGGTGCCAAAACGATCCGGCGGCGTCGTGTCCTTAACTATGCTGTCGAGATTAGAGCGGACATCCGGCGAGACCGTTGGCGTCGCGGAACGTGCCGTCCGACGCCTGTTTTGCCGCGTCCGCGGCATCAATAAGCCCCCGAGATTTCCGGCGGCAGCCGCGGCGCGGGCGGGTGGCGCAGGACGCTGCGGTCGAAATCGGCCGTCTCCTGCGCGCGGAGGCGATCGTACTTGGCCGTCGCGACGACCGACGCACGGTCGCGCAGGATAGTCGACCGGCGGTCGTCGCGATCAGGCGGTCGTTTGCGGCACCGCCGTCAGGTAATAATTGACCGACGTATCGGCGCCGAGCGTGAAGCCCGTCCCCGGGCGCCACGTCATGCCGGTAACGCCGCGCACTGCGAACCCGGCGGCGGCGAGCTCGGCCGAAAGCTCGTCGGGGGTAACGAACTTCTTCCAGTCGTGCGCGCCGCGCGGGATCGTCCGGGTTATCCGCTCGGCGCCGACGATCAGCGTGGCGTAGCTCAGCGGGGTCCGGTTCGGCGTCGACATGATCAGGATACCGCCGGGCGCGACGAGTGCGCGCAGGCTGGCGAGGAAGGCAGGTCGGTCGGCGACGTGTTCGACGACTTCCATGCAGGTGACGAGATCGAAGGTCGCCCCCTCGCCCGCGAGCACCTCGACCGGCACCGCGCGATAGGTGATCGCAAGCCCGCCGGCCGCCGCATGAGCCTCCGCCGCCGCGACGTTCTCCGCGGCCGCGTCGATGCCCGTGACGGTCGCGCCCATCCGCGCGAGCGGCTCGGTCAACAGCCCCGCGCCGCACCCCACGTCGAGCGCGGTCAGTCCGTCGAGAATTCGCCGCGCGCGGGCATCGCGCCCCCGCGCGATCATCGCCTCGCGGATATAGCCGAGCCGCAGCGGATTGATCCGGTGCAGCATCGCCGAACTGCCGGCGGGGTCCCACCAGTCGCCCGCCAGCGCCCCGAAGAAGGTGGCTTCGCCCGCATCGATCGTGCCGCCGCCGCTACTATCCATCGCCATAGTCTCGCTTGCTTGCCTTAATCGCCTTGTCCTCTATCACGCGGGCTGACGCGGCAAGTCGCCCTGACACCGCACGCAGGACGACCGACACCCGCATGGCCCGCATCGTGATGAAATTCGGCGGGACGTCGATGGCCGGGATCGACCGTATCCGCGGCGCGGCGGCACGCGTGCGCGGCGAGGTCGCCGGCGGCAACGAGGTCGCCGTCGTCGTCTCGGCGATGGCGGGCGAGACCGACCGGCTCGTCGGTTTCTGCCGCGAGGCGTCGCCGCTCGCCGATCGCGCCGAATACGATGTCGTCGTCGCCAGCGGCGAGCAGGTCACCGCCGGGCTGCTCGCGATCGCGCTCCAGGCGGGCGGCACGCCGGCGCGGTCGTGGCTCGGCTGGCAGCTGCCCGTGGCGACGTCGGACGCGCATGCCTCGGCGCGGATCGGCGCGATCGACACCGCGGCGATGGCGGCGAGCATGGCGGGCGGGACGGTCGCGGTGATGCCGGGTTTTCAGGGCGTCAGCCCCGACGGCCGCGTGACGACGCTCGGGCGCGGCGGGTCGGACACGTCGGCGGTGGCGCTGGCGGCGGCGCTCAAGGCCGACCGCTGCGACATCTACACCGACGTCGACGGGGTCTATACGACCGACCCGCGGATCGTGCCGCGCGCGCGCAAGCTGACGATGATCACCTACGAGGAAATGCTCGAGCTCGCGAGCGTTGGCGCGAAAGTGCTGCAGACGCGCTCGGTCGAGCTGGCGATGAAGGAAAAGGTTCGCGTTCGCGTATTATCGAGTTTCAACGATGGTCCGGGAACGCTCGTGGTCGATGAGGACGAAATCGTGGAACAGGAACTGATCGCCGGCGTCGCGTACAATCGCAACGAGGCGAAGATCACCGTCGGTGGCGTGCCCGACCGTCCCGGCGTCGTCGCCGCGATCTTCGGGGCGCTGGCGGAGGCGAACGTCAACGTCGACATGATCGTTCAGAACATCGCCTATGTCGCGGGAACGACCGATGTCACCTTCACCGTCCCGCGGACCGAGCTCGCACTGAGCGAGGACGTGCTGGCGAAGCATCGCGCGACGATCGGCTATACCAGCGTCACCAGCGACGCGGCGGTGGCGAAGATCTCGGTCGTCGGCGTCGGCATGCGCAGCCACGCCGGGGTCGCGGTGACGATGTTCAAGGCGCTCGCCGACCGCGGCATCAACATCCAGGCGATCACGACGAGCGAGATCAAGGTCAGCGTGCTCATCGCCGAGGAATATACCGAGCTCGCGGTGCGCGTCCTGCACACCGCCTACGGACTCGACGCGACGTGAGCCGGCTCGACGATCTGTCGGCGCGCGGGCGCGACTTCCTCGGCTCGACCCATGCGATCATGGCGGGCGCGATGACGTGGGTCAGCGAGCGCAATCTCGTCAGCGCGATCTCGAACGCGGGTGGCTTCGGCGTGATCGCGTGCGGATCGATGCCGCCGCACATCCTCGACGCCGAGATCGCCGCGACCAAGGCGCTGACCGACCGGCCGTTCGGGGTCAACTTGATCACGCTCCACCCGGCGATGGCCGACCTGATCGCGATCTGCGGCAAGCATGCCGTCAGCCACGTCGTCCTCGCCGGCGGGCTGCCGTCGGGCGCGGCGATCGAGGCGATCAAGGGCACGGGGGCCAAGCTGATGTGCTTCGCCCCGACCGCGGCGCTGGCGAAGAAGCTCGTCCGTTCGGGCGTCGACGCGATCGTCATCGAGGGCAGCGAGGCCGGCGGCCATATCGGTCCGGTGAGCACGTCCGTCCTCGCGCAGGAAATCCTCCCCGTAATTCGCGACGTGCCGGTGTTCGTCGCCGGCGGCATCGGCCGCGGCAGCGCGATCGCGGCGTATCTCGAGATGGGCGCGAGCGGGGTCCAACTCGGCACGCGTTTCGCCGCCGCGACCGAGAGCGTTGCCCATACCAACTTCAAGCGCGCCTTCGTCCGCGCCTCGGCGCGCGACGCGCTGGCGTCGGTCCAGCTCGACCCGCGGCTGCCGGTGATCCCGGTCCGCGCGCTCAAGAATGCGGGCAGCGAGGCGTTCGCCGCGAAGCAGCGCGAGATCGCCAATCTGGTCGACGCCGGCACGATCGGGCTCGCCGAGGGCCAGCTCCAGATCGAGCATTATTGGGCAGGCGCGCTGCGCCGCGCGGTGGTCGACGGCGACATCGAGACCGGTTCGTTGATGGCGGGCCAGTCGGTCGGCATGGTCGATGCGGTGACGCCGGTCGCCGACATCATCGCCGAGCTCGTCGCCGAGGCCGAGGCGGCGCTGGCGGGGCGGGTGGCTTAATTGGGTCCGGTGCTGGCCCTTCTTGATCCTCCCCGGAACGGGGAGGGGGACCATCGCTCTCGCGATGGTGGAGGGGCGGTCGAGCGGACACAGGCCGTGAGTTCACTCGACCGCCCCGCCACCACGCCGCGAAGGGCGGCGCGGTCCCCCTCCCCGCCAGCGGGGAGGATCTAGCATGCCCCCTATCTCCCCCGCCCGCGAGATCCTGCGCCGGCTCCACGATGTCATGGCGTCGAAGACGAGCGCGCAAGCCAAGCTCAACGCAGTCGTCGCCATCGTCGCCGA
>CAXTPH010000264.1:0-3661 GCA_964245955.1 uncultured Sphingomonadaceae bacterium
CCCTGCTTGTCGAGGCCGTACGCCAACGCTGCCGCGGTCGGCTCGTTGATGATGCGCAGGACTTCGAGGCCGGCGATCTTGCCGGCATCCTTGGTCGCCTGACGCTGCGCGTCGTTGAAATAGGCGGGGACGGTGATGACCGCCTGCGTCACGGTCTCGCCGAGATAGGCCTCGGCGGTCTCCTTCATCTTCTGCAGGATGAAGGCGGAGATCTGCGACGGCGAATAATCCTCGCCCCCGGCGCCGACCCATGCGTCGCCGTTCGGGCCCTTGACGATCTTGTACGGAACGAGCGCGGCGTCCTTCTGCGTCAGCGGATCGGTGAAGGTCCGACCGATCAGGCGCTTGACCGCGAAGATCGTATTCTCGGGGTTCGTCACCGCCTGGCGCTTCGCCGGCTGGCCGACGAGGCGTTCCTTGTCCTTGGTGAAGGCGACCTGCGACGGGGTGGTGCGCGCGCCTTCGGCGTTCTCGATGACCTTGGGGGTACTGCCTTCCATGACGGCAACGCAGCTGTTGGTCGTTCCTAAGTCGATTCCGATGACTTTGGCCATGTCAGTCCTTCGTAGCTCATGTTTGTCGACAAATGCGTGCGGGCAAGCTGTCCTCCGTGAAGCGACGCCGACCCGTAGTGCCCGGCGGATATAGGGCGTGGGAAAGTCGCTGCAAGCGGCGACGCACCGCCAAGTGCTTCACGCCGTCGCGGGACGCGTCACCGCATGGACGCGCACGATCCGCCGTTTTAACAGCGCATTGGTTTGCGGGGAAACGTACAATGCAACGAACGCTCGGGTGGCTGGCGTGCGGCGGCGCGGTCTTGCTGCTGATCGCTGCGATGATCATGGGTCTCGCACCGGCCGCCGCAGCTGCCGCGACTGCGCCGCACGTCACCGCGGCCTGGATTCGGCTGGCGGCGGTGCCGGGACGTCCAGCGGCAGGCTATTTCACACTCGCTGCGGGTGCGACGCCGGTCGAACTCGTCGCGGTCGCCTCGCCGATGGCGCGGATTGAGCTGCACGCCATGAGCATGGCCGGCGGCGTGATGCGGATGGACACCCTGCCGTCGGTCCGCGTCGCGGCGAACGCGCGGACGAGCTTCGCCCCCGGCGGCAGCCATTTGATGCTGTTCGACGTCCCCGCCAGCGTAAAGTCGGGCGCGACGCTGCCGCTCGCCTTCCGCTTTGCCGATGGTGCGATCGTCAAGGTCGACGCCGCGGTCCGCGCGGCCGGTGGCGACGCCCCGATGAACATGTCCGGATCGACCCCCATGGCGCATGGCGCGCGTTGAGTTCGCGCGCGGCCTGACACGCGGCGAGCGCGGCATCGCCGCCCGCGTCTTCGGTGACGCGCTCGACCCCGCGCCGATCACGCTGCGTCGCGGCAAATGGTTTCCGCTGCAGCCACGCGCCGTCGTCATGGCCCCCGACGGCCATGTCTGGTTCCACCCCAAGGGATCCGAGTGGCGCGACGACTTCGCCGCTGCCGGCCTCGCCTCGCGGACGCTTCTCGTCCACGAACTGGTGCACGTCTGGCAGCACCAGTGCGGCATTCGCCTGCTGCTGCGACGGATGCCATGGGCACGGTACGCCTATCTGCCGCTCACGCCGGGCAAGCCGTTTGCCGCCTATGGAATCGAGCAGCAAGCGTGCATAGTCCCCGACGCCTATTTCATCGCCGAAGGCGCGCGCGTCGCCAACGCGCCCGGCGCTTCGGCTTACGCCGCCCTGCTCCCGTTCGCCCCGACGATGCTGAGCGCGGGGCTCGGCGCAGCTGCGCGAGTCGGCGGCATCGGCAGCGCCCGTTCGCCGACGACATCGTAGATCCGTGCATCGATCGTCAGCAGCGCGGGCTGGATCGTGTCGTGGAAATCGAGCATCGCCGGTGTCGCGAGATAGTCGGTCAGCGCCTTCTCGCTTGCCCACCGCTCGACGATGGTGACGACGCCCTCGTTCTCGTTCTCGACGGCGATCGAATAGCTGAGGCAGCCCGACTCGTCCCACGTCAGCCGCATCGTCCGGTCGAGCAGCGGGCGCAGCCGCGCCAGCGAGCCGGGCTCGAACTCGCACCGCGCGACGAGGATAATCAAGCTGTCCTCCCCCCGATCGGCTTACGCCGCGTCGACCCTGGCTTTGGCCACGCTGACCATCGCCGGACGCAGCAGCCGGTCCTTGATCGTATAGCCGGCCTGGAGTTCGGCGACGATCGCACCGGGTTCGTGATGCTCGCTGTCGACCTCGAGCATCGCCTGATGGCGGTTCGGGTCGAGCTTCGCGCCGTCGGTGACGACGCGGGTGATGCCGTGGCGCGCAAGGACAGTGGTCATCTCGCGCTCGGTTGCCTCGATCCCGGTCTTGACCGCTTCGAAGCCCGGCGCCTCGGCGGGGAGCGCGGCAATCGCACGGCGGAGGTTGTCGGCGACGCCGAGCAGGTCGCGGGCGAAGCCGGTCATCGCGTAGCTCGACGCGTCGACCTTCTCGCGCTCGAGGCGGCGGCGGACGTTCTCGGTCTCGGCGGCGGCGCGCAGCAGACGGTCCTTGAGGCTGGCGATCTCCTCGTCGCGCTCACGGAGCGCATCTTCATGGCTCGGCGCGCCGGTCTCGGCCTCGCTCGCGCCGATCACGCCGTCGTCGGGAAGGATTTCGGTATCTTCGTTCATGCGATCAACCTGCTCAATGCTTTTGCGGTATAGTCCACCATCGGAACGACGCGGGCATAATTCAAGCGCGTCGGCCCGATGACGCCGACGACGCCGACGACCCGGCCGGCCCCCGTCCGGTACGGCGCGGCGATCACGCTCGACCCCGACAGCGAGAACAGCTTGTTCTCGGTGCCGATGAAGATCTTGCACGCCTCGCCGCCGCTCGCCGAATCGAGCAGGCGGACGAGTTCCTCCTTGCCCTCGAGGTCGTCGAGCAGCAAGCGGACGCGGTCGAGATCGGAGGCGTCGCCGGCGACGAGATGGGCGCTGCCGCGGACGATGAGGACCGGGCGGGCCGCCCCGTCGGACGACCAGCTCGCGAGGCCGGCCTCGACCAGCGTGCGCGTCAGTGCGTCGAGTTGCGCGCGGTCGTCCTCGATCTCGTGGCGCAGACGCAGCGCCGCTTCGGCGAGCGTCAGCCCGTGGAGCCGCGCGTTGATGTAGTTCGCCGCCTCGATCAGCGTCGTCGGCGGCAGGCCGGGCGGCAGGTCGATCACCCGGTTCTCGACCGAGCCGTCGGCGCCGACGAGGATCGCGAGCGCGCGCACCGGTGACAGCGGCACGAAGCTGACCTGGCGGACGAGCGTCTCGCGGCGCGGGACGAGGACGATCCCGGCGCACGCACTCAGCCCCGACAGCACCGCGGTCGTCCGCCCGAGGATGTCCTCCATCGACGCGGTGCCAGCGACCTGGCTCTCGATCGCGCCGCGTTCGCTCTCGGTCGGCATGCTTGTCTGCATCATGCCGTCGACGAACAGGCGCAGCCCGAGTTCGGTCGGCAGCCGCCCGGCCGAACTGTGCGGCGACGCGAGCAGGCCGAGCTCCTCGAGGTCCTGCATGACGTTGCGGATCGACGCGGGCGACAGGCCGAGCAGCGGCAATTTCGACAGCGTTCGCGATCCGATCGGGCTGCCGTGTTCGATGTACGACTCGACGATCTGGCGAAAGACCTCGCGCGCGCGG
>CAXTPH010000265.1:0-3646 GCA_964245955.1 uncultured Sphingomonadaceae bacterium
CGACGCCGCGCCAGCGGCGGTCGAGCGCGGTGACGTCGCTCATGGCAAATTCCGGATCGGGGCCGGGTGGCAGCCCGAGCCAGCGGCGGATGATCGCCGCGCCGTCGACGACAACGCGGCGCTCGCGGAGCGCGGCAGCGAGCGCATACGGCTGCTCGTGGACGGCCACGACTGTATCGAGCGTGCGGTCGGCACGCAGCGCGTCGAGCGCTCCCAGAGCGCGCGCGGCATGGACGCTGGCGATGGCCACAGCGCGGCTCCCCGCCACTCCCGCGCGCGGCTGGAACTCGCGACCAAGACCAAGGACACCATCAATTTGCACTGGAATTGCGTATACTAGAATATCCGCAAGATAAAGAATGGTTCTTCAGAACCTCGCACTTTCACACACGTGATAATTATACTTATCGCGTGCCCGCGGATCTTGCTGATACTGCGACTTGCAGCCGTGGGACCGGCCCCTGGCCCACCATCAATGCGTCAGCGAGGCATCCGTGGATCGTAAAGCCAACGCCAAATCTTTCGCGCCGTCAGGCGGACAGCGTCGCGATGCTCTGTATTGATCAGGATGTTGTGCTCCTCCTAGACGATCACAGACGGCGAGAGGAGTAACGCGGAGCCCTTGCTGGCCGCCCAGCCGCTGCCAACCGCGATGCGCGCCCTTCCCGCAGGCTCGGCGTCCCAAGCGACCGGGGCACTTACCGATGTCGCGACCTCGGATGTGGCCCAAACCGCGTCGGGCACATCGATCTCGTCGAGGTAGCGGTTGAGCGGCAGTCCGCCATGGTTGAGATGAACCAGTGTCTCGAGGCACGCCAGCGCGCGTGCTCGCGCTGTAAAGCATCGGGATCCCGGCCCGGTTCCAGCGCCCGCCGGTTTTCTCGGCACCGGCACCGGACAGGTCGTCGGCTTCGTGATCGGTGGCATCAGTCGCGAGCTGCCACAGGCTCACGCTCACGGTTGGCTCTTCGCCGCCTTCCTGTTCACGGTCGCAGTCGAGGTTCAGCGCTCCGAACATGACCTTTTGGTCAACGTCGAGCTTACGGACAACCGGCTTGAGGTTTCGTGCCGATAACCCGGCCTTGATTACACTGACCCGATCGACGGGCGAAGCATCAAACTTATCATTGAAGGCAAACGAGCGGCGGGCCGCGGTCTTTGGTTTGGCGCGGGGTTCAGCAAACTCCGGCAATTTATTGCTCCTTTGGGTATCTGCGTGGCCCATTTGAGCACTTTGACAGTTGCTAATCGCCCGCGGGGTTCATGCTGCATCAAGAGCGATTTCTTGCCCGTTGGCGGGCCAACGAAACCGCGAATGTGATTCGTCATGAGGCGCGATAACTCTCGATGATCGGGTCGGCGTCTGCTGGCGACGAGTCACCCGGCGTGGTCGTGCGAGATCACACCCTAGCCCCTGCCCTCGTTTGGAACCGTAAGCGAGAACAAGCTCATCTGTGCCACATGCGTGCCACATAAATCGGAAGCGCAACAGTCAGCGATGCAACTTCGCCACAAACCTTGTTCTAACTCGTTGTAATCATTGGAAGAAGGTGGTGCGCCCGGCTGGGTTCGAACCAGCGACCTCAGGATTAGAAGTCCCGTGCTCTATCCAGCTGAGCTACGGGCGCGTGAAGCCCGCTTATCTGAAATTGTCGGCGTAGGCTTGCAGCTTGAGCGTGCTCGGGCCGAGACGGATGACCTCGTAGTCGATGCCCTTCGCGGTCGCATAGGCGACGGCGCTGTCGAGATCGTCGAACGTCAGGCGAACCTGCGCACTGGTGTCGCCCGACCCGGCCCAGCCGGTCAGCGGGTCGAGCCGCTTCGCTTCGGCGGGCTCATAGTCGAGCAGCCATTGGCCGACCTTCGCCTTGCCCGACTGCATCGAGCTTTTCGGCCGCTGGTGGATGCGTGCTTTCATGCGCCCGGCGATGCCGTCTTGCGCCCGTCGCGTCAATACGCGCGCGAGACCGCGAACTCGACGGCTTCGAGCAGCGCCGCTTTCGCCGGGTTGGCCGGGAAGCCGGCGAGCGCATCGGCGGCCCGGGCGCCGTAATGGCGCGCGCGCGCGAGCGTGTCGGCGATCGCCCCGCGCGACGCGAGCAGGTCGCGGGCGTGCGTCAGCTCGGCGTCGCCGGCGGCACGGCCGAGCATCGCATCGCGCCAGAACCGGCGCTCGGCCTCGTCGCCGCGGGCGAAGGCGAGGATCACCGGCAGCGTCACCTTGCCGTCGCGGAAGTCGTCGCCGGCGTCCTTGCCCATCGTCGCCGCGTCGGAGACATAGTCGATTGCGTCGTCGACGAGCTGGAAGGCGATGCCGAGGTTGCGGCCATACGCCTCGAGGCTCGCCTCGACCGCGGGCGAGCGCTCGGCGACGACGGCGGCGATCTGGCACGCGGCGGCGAACAGCACCGCGGTCTTGGCGGTGATGATCTCGAGGTAGCGGTCCTCGGTCGTGTCGACGTTGCGCTGCGCGGTCAGCTGCGCGACCTCGCCCTCGGCGATCACCGCCGATGCGCCGCTGAGGATGCGCAGCACCCGGAGCGAGCCGTCCTCGACCATCAGCTCGAACGACCGGCTGAACAGGAAGTCGCCGACGAGGACGCTCGCCGGGTTGCCCCAGATCGTGTTCGCGGTCGACTTGCCGCGGCGCAAATCGGAGCCGTCGACGACATCGTCGTGGAGCAGCGTCGCGGTGTGGATGAATTCGACCGACGCGGCGAGCCGATGGTGCCGCTGGCCGCCGTATTCGAGCAGCCGCGCGCAGGCGAGGGTCAGCATCGGGCGCAGCCGCTTGCCGCCGCCGGCGATCAGATGGCCGGCAAGCTCGGGGATCAGCGCCACGGGCGACTGCATCCGGTCGAGGATGACGCGATTGACCGCACCCAGGTCGCCGCCGCAAAGCTCGAGCATCGGCGTGAGCGAGGGGCCATCGTTCGCACGCGGACGCAGGGGCATGATCGTCGCCGACATGGACGCAGCTATACGGCGCTGCAGCATCGTGACAAGCCCGCCCTTGCCCGGGCGGCGATCGGTCGCGATGGTGGCGCAGGGGAGATGCGGAAAATGACCGACACGACGCTGCAGGGCTATCGCGAAAGCATCGACAACATCGACGCGGCGCTGGTCTTCATGCTCGCCGAGCGCTTCAAGGTCACGCAGAAGGTCGGCGCGCATAAGGCCGCGACCGGCCTCGCCGCTGCCGACCCGGCGCGCGAGGCGGCGCAGATCGCCCGTCTCCGGTCACTCGCGGCGGACGCGAAGCTCGACCCCGAATTCAGCGAGAAATTCCTGCGCTTCATCATCGACGAGGTGATCCGCCACCATACCCAGGCGGCGTCGGGCTAGGCGTCAGCCCGCCGCCGGCAGCGTCAGCGCCGCCAGCACGCCGCCGAGATCCTCGCTCTCGCCGAGCGTGACCGTGCCGCCATAGATTTCGGCGACGTCGCGGACGATCGCCAGACCGAGTCCGGTTCCCGGCTTACCGGTGTCGAGCCGCGCGCCGCGTTCGAACAGCGCCTCGCGGTCGGCTTCGGCGATGCCGGGGCCGTCGTCCTCGACCGTCACGACGACCTGGCCCAGTGCCGCGGCCGCGGTGACGAAGACGCGGCCGCCGGGTCCAAAGGCGACGTCTGTGGTGCCGTTGAAG
>CAXTPH010000266.1:0-3644 GCA_964245955.1 uncultured Sphingomonadaceae bacterium
ACCGGCGACCTGACCGCCGCCGCACGCCGCCGCGAGTTCACCGCCGCGTGCCGCTGGCTCGTCGACCTGCGCGTGCCGGTGACGGTCGAGCTCGGCAACCACGACATGCCGATGTTCAACCTGTGGGAGCGCTTCACCGACCCGACCAAGCGCTACGACCGGCTCGAGGCCGCGGTCGAGCGGCCGCTGATCCTGCCCGGCGTGGCGATCGTGCCGCTGCGCACCGCGACGCGCGCGCAGTTCCGCCGCAACTGGGCGGAGGGCATCGTCCGCCCGCACCGGCTCGCCGAGACGCTCGGGCTGCTGGCGAAAGTGCCGGCCGGCGACCTTAAGATCGTCGCCGGTCACCACCCGCTCGCCGGCGTCGGGCAGCGCCACCGCACCCGCGGCGGGCGACGGGCGCTGAGCGCGCTCGCGGCGGCGGGGACCGACGCGGTGCTGAGCGGGCATACCCACGAGCCCTTCGACATCGTCGTCGATGGCGTGCGGCTGATCGGCGCGGGAACCCTGTCGGAGCGGGTCCGGATTTCGCCGCCGTCGTTCAACGAGCTGACGGTCGACGCCGGCATGCTGGCGGTCGTCGCGCGGGTGATGGAGTGAAGTGATGGCGGAGCTGAAGAAGGGCGACACGGTCGAGTGGGACTCGAGCGGCGGTCATTCGACCGGTAAAGTGGTCAAGAAGGTCACCGCGCCAACCAAGATCAAAAGCCACAAGGTCGCGGCGTCGCCCGACAATCCCGAATATATCGTCAAATCGGACAAAGGCGGCACCGCCGCGCACAAGCCTGGCGCGCTGAAGAAAGCGAAGTAACGTTTTTCTTCCGTTATCCCCCGCGCAGGCGGGCACTCATAACCCCGATTGGCCGTCGTTGAGCGACTGCCGTAATACAGCCGGTCGCAACACTGGCTCGTCTCTGCAATATGAGTCCCCGCCGACGCGGTGATGACGCAACTAGCGCGCTCGCATCATCGCGGCGCTCAGCCCCCCGCGAGCGTCATTCCGTCGATGCGGATCGTCGGGACGTTCGTCGCGTGGCGGAAGACGAGGTCGTCGGCCGGCGTCAATGCCCGGAACATGTCCTTGAGGTTGCCCGCAATCGTCACCTCGGCGACCGGCACGGTCAGCTCGCCGTCCTCGATCAGATAGCCGCTGGCACCCCGGCTATAGTCGCCGGTCAGGCCGTTGACCCCCATGCCGATCAGCTCGGTGACATAGAAGCCGCGCTTGATGCCCTTGAGCAGGTCGGCACGGCTGGTCGTTCCCGCCACCATGTGCAGGTTCGACGGCCCCGCCCCCGGCGGCCCCGAGATGCCGCGCGCGGCGTGGCCGGTTGGCTCGAGCCCCAGCTGCCGCGCGCTTGCCGAATCCATCAGCCAGCCGGTCAGCCGCCCGGCGTCGATGATCGCGCGCGGGACCGTCGCCAGCCCCTCGCCGTCGAACGGGCGCGAGCGCAGGCCGCGGATGCGATGCGGCTCGTCGCGGATCGTCACGCCGGGGGCGAAAATCTCCTGCCCGAGGTGATCGCGCAGGAAGCTCGTCCCGCGCGCGATCGACGAGCCGGTGATCGCGCCGACAAGATGCCCGAGCAGCGACGACCCAACGCGCGGATCGAACACGATCGTCAGCGCCTGCGTCTCGAGTTTGGTCGGCCCGACACGTTTCGCCGCGCGTTCGCCCGCCTCGCGGCCGATGACGTCGGCGGCGTCGAGGTCGGCGAAATGGCGGACGCTGTGGTAGGCATAGTCGCGCTGCATCGCCGTGCCCTCGCCGGCAATGACGCTCGCCGAAACGCCGTAGCTCGTGCCGCGATAGCCGCGGGCGAAGCCGCCGCTGGTGACCAGCGCCATCACCGCGCGCCCGGCGCTGCCGCCGCCGCCTTCGGAATTGGTCACACCCGGAACGCCACGCGCCGCGTCCTCGGCCGCGATCGCCAGCGCCTTGAGCGTCTCGGCGGCGGGGTCGCCGCCGTCGTCGAGATCGAGCGCTGGCACGTCGCCCTGCATCAACCGGTCGGCCGGGGCGAGCCCGGCGTAATTATCCTCGGGCGCCTCGCGCGCCATCGCTACAGCACGTTCGACCACCGCCGCCATCGCCGCAAGCGACAGGTCCGAGGTCGACACGCTCGCCGAGCGGTGCCCGACGAAGACGCGCAGGCCGACCTCCTCGCCCTCCGACCGGCCGATGTCCTCGAGCGCGCCGAGGCGGACGCTGACCGAGGTCGAAGCGTCGCCGACATAGACCGCATCGGCGGCGTCGGCCCCCGCGGTCTTGGCGGCGGCGAGGGCATGGGTCAGGCGATCGAGCGCCGTGTCGACGGTAAGCATGCGCCGGACTTAGGTACCGGGCGGCGGCGGCGCAACCGTTACGGACGCGGCGCGTTGAACCGCTACCGTACAGAACAGGGACACCGCACCATGGCCATCGGCACAATTCTCCTGATCGTCCTCATCCTCCTCCTGATCGGCGCACTGCCGAGCTGGGGATATTCGAGCGGCTGGGGCTACGGCCCGTCGGGCGGGCTCGGCATCATCGTCGTCATCGTCGTCATCCTGGTGCTGATGGGACGGATCTAGCCGCCGCCATCGCGCGACATCCGCCGTCATCCCCGCGAAGGCGGGGAGCCATAACCCCAACCGTTGCGAGTCTGGCGCGGGCAGTCGCGTCGCTGTCGGCAACACCGCAAAGCTTCTGGTATATGGGTCCCCGCCTTCGCGGGGATGACGGTCAGGCGGGTATGGCGATCACAGGATCAAGCCGCCGTCACCCGCATCGCTCGCGCGAACAGTATCAACGTCCCCGTCGCCAGCAGCGCCGCGAGCACGAACGCCGCCCCCGGCAGATGGACCGGGGCGGCGGGCGACGAGAAATAAGCGAACGCCTGCGTCATCACCGGCGGGCCGACGATTGCCGCGAGGCTGACGAGGCTCGATACCGCGCCCTGCAGTTCGCCCTGCGAATCGCGCCCGACCTCGGCCGACATCAGCGACTGCAGCGCCGGATAGACCAGCCCGCCGAGCGTGCCCACCGCGATTCCGGCGTACATCATCCAGCCCTCGCTCGCGCTGGCGTAGATGACATAGCCCGCGACGCCGCTAAGGACCGCCCAGGGGACAAGGCGCCGCTCGCCGAAGCGCGGGATCAGGACGCGCGTCAGCACCGCCTGCGCGACGATCGCCGACACCCCGACCGCCGCGAGCGACCAGCCGACCTGCTTGACGGTCCAGCCGAACTGCGCCGGCGTGAAATAATTCCACGTCGCCTGGAGCGACATCTGCGCGAAGCTCCACAGGAAGGTCGCGCTGGCGAGGATCAGGACGGCGGGGCGCAGCGCGCGCAACCGGACGAGCGACCCCCAGACGTTGGCGCGGCGCCAGTCGAACGCGCGCCGGTCGGCCTTCGCCAGCGATTCGGGCAGCGCGAAATAGCCGTAGGCGACGTTGATCAGCGCGAGCCCCGCAGCGGCAGCCGACCCCGAAAGAATGCGCCCCGGCAGTGCCCAGTAGATCGGCATCAGCGCCAGTATGCCCGACGCCGCCACCGTCAGCATCGCGAGCGCAAACCAGAATCGATCGTGAGCATACGTCGCCAGGAAAAGTCCCGCAGAAGCGAGCAGCACAGCAGCCGTTCCAACCAGCCGATGCTT
>CAXTPH010000267.1:0-3601 GCA_964245955.1 uncultured Sphingomonadaceae bacterium
GTCGGGGGAGACCCGTGGGTGATCGGCTCGACGCACGGGTTATATCCCATCCGTGCGCTAGGTGATCGAAAGAAAAGCTTCGGCGGCGGCGAGACGAATTTGCGGGAACGCCGAACCGCGCCGACGAGCCGTGGCGCGGGCGCGACCAAGCATTGCGCGCGCGCCGATTCTCCCCTATGGCCCCCGCTCCCGCGCCCGCATCCCTGGAGGCGCGCGGGTTATGGAGACAAGCACATGAGCGAAGCGATGAAACTCGCGGCGTCGGTGCGCGAGCGGGCTGGCAAGGGAGCCTCCCGTGCCGTGCGTCTGACTGGTCGCGTACCCGCCGTCATCTACGGCAACAAGACTGCCCCCACCACGATCCACGTGCCCCTGAAGGAGCTGACCAAGCTCCTGTCGACCGGGCACTTCATGAATTCGGTGGTCGAGCTCGAACTCGACGGCAAGGTCGAGCGGACCCTGCCGCGCGATGTCCAGTTCCACCCGGTCAGCGACCGCCCGATCCACATCGATTTCCTGCGGCTGGCCGCCGGCGCGACGATCGACGTCGCGGTCCCCGTGCACTTCGTCGACGAAGACAAGTCGCCCGGCATGAAGCGCGGCGGCACGCTCAACGTCGTCCGTCACGAGATCGAGCTGACCTGCCCGTCGGATGGCATCCCCGACCAGATCGTCATCTCGCTCGATGGCCTCGACATCGGCGACTCGGTCCACATCTCGGCGGTCAAGCTGCCCGACGGCGTGACCTCGGTGATCGACGACCGCGACTTCACCATCGTGTCGCTCGTCGCGCCGTCGGCGCTGCAGTCGGCCGACGCTGCCGCCGACGAGGCGCTGGCTGCCGCTGCCGCCGCCGAATCGGCTGCCGCCGCGCCCGTCAAGGCGTAATACCCAGGGGCCGGCGAAGTGCAGATCTTCGCCGGCCTCGGCAATCCCGGTGCGGCCCACGCCGGGCAGCGTCACAATATCGGTTTCATGGCGGTCGACGCGCTGCACGCGCGCTGGCGGTTCGAGCCGTGGCGGACGCGCTTCCAAGGCGTTGCCGCCGAAGGGCGGATCGGGACCGAAAAAGTCCTGCTGCTCAAGCCCGCGACCTTCATGAACGACAGCGGCCGCTCGGTTGGCGAGGCGCTGCGGTTCTACAAGACCGGCACCGACACGCTGACGGTGTTCTACGACGAACTCGACCTCGTGCCGTTCAAGGTGCGGGTCAAGCGCGGCGGCGGCGCGGCCGGGCACAACGGCATCCGCTCGCTCGATGCGCATCTACCCGACCCCGAATACCGCCGCGTCCGCCTAGGTATCGGCCATCCAGGGCACAAGGACCGCGTCCTCGGCTACGTCCTCGGCAACTTCGCCAAGGCCGAGCTCGAGGACCGCGACGCGATGCTCGACGCGGTCGCGGCCGAAGCCGAATGGCTGGTCGCGGGCGACGATGTGCGCTTCACGAACGACGTCGCGCTGCGGCTGAGCTAGCCTCGGCCAGCCGCTTGAAGATTGCGGCTTCGACCGCGGGGTCGCCGCTGTGCGGATTCTGCGCCTCGCGAGCCCGTTGCAGAACCGTCTTGCCATCGGCGGTCCGGACGGTGGGATCGGCTCCGGCCGCGAGCAGAAGATCGATCGTGGCGAGACTTTCGAGCCGCTCGGCGGCGCGGACCAGCGGCGTCGTTCCCTCCGGCCCGCGCGCGTTGGGATTGGCCCCCGCCTTGAGCAGGAAGGCGGTCGCGTCGCGGTCGCCGTAGTCGGTTGCGCACCAAAGCGCGGTGCTCGGCTCCTTTTGCGCGTAGAAGCACTTGCCGGGCATTTCGATGGGCGCACCGGCCGCGAGCAGCGCCTGGACGAATTCGATCTCGCCATGGGCGGCGGCGCTGTGCAGCGCAGCGACACCCTGATCGTCGATGGCGCGGGGATTGGCACCGAGGGAGACCAGCAGACGCACCATCGGGGCGACGCCGCGCTTTTTCTCGCCTGCAATTTCCGCGAGCGAGTCGCTCGCGCGACGCGGCAGGTCGGCAACGAGAGGGGCCAGGAAACGCGCCGTCGTTACGCCGTCGCGTCCCCCCCACGCTGCCGCCCGAAACGCATGCGCAATCGCCGCCTGCCCGGGGTGCCGCGCGAGAACATGACGGACGGGTTCCTCGCGACCCTGCATGGCGGCGAGATCGAAGGCCGACCATCCGGCGTCGTTCGTCCGCGAGAAGTCGCCACCGGCGTCGACCAGCGCATCGAATGCCTTGTCCTGTTGTCTGGCTGCCGCAGCGACCAACGGACTATCGTCATCGACCGGGTCGTCGAGGTGCTTCGGCATGCCGACGTCGGCCGGCATGCCGGCGTTGAGCAGCAGGCCAACGACGCGCTCGTCGCCGTTCTTCGCCGCGGTGGCCATGGCCTCGGGGGTGAACGGCACGCCGAGCCTGGCCAGTTCCGCCCGCGGGTCGGCCCGCGCGGGGTGGACGAGGTCGGCGAGCCCCTTGAACGCATTGGTGAACTGCGCCAGCCCACCGACGATCGACGCGAACAGCAGCGCGAGGACGACCCACGGGGTCTTCTTCAGCGCCTCGATCGCCGCCAGCAGCTTCGCGCCCATCGCTACGCCCCCACATCCGGCACTGAAGGCGAAGGTGCCACGCCCGGCCCCACCTCGCAACCGCTGGCGTTCGCGCGACGGGCGCGGTAACGCACGGCATCGCGGCGCCGGGCCGCACTCCCCTCACGACCAGGACGACACATGGGTTTCCGCTGCGGTATCGTCGGGCTGCCGAACGTCGGTAAGTCGACCCTGTTCAATGCGCTGACGCAGACCGCGAGCGCGGCGGCGGCGAATTATCCGTTCTGCACGATCGAGCCGAACGTCGGCAACGTGCCGGTCCCCGACCCGCGCCTCGACGCAATCGCGAACATCGCGCATTCGGCAAAGATCATCGAGACCCAGCTCGGCTTCACCGACATCGCCGGGCTCGTCCGCGGCGCGTCAAAAGGCGAGGGGCTCGGCAACCAGTTCCTCGGCAACATCCGCGAGACCGACGCGATCGTCCACGTCCTGCGCTGCTTCATCGACGACGACGTCACCCATGTCGAAGGGCGGATCGACCCGGTCGCCGACGCCGAGACGGTCGAAACCGAGCTGATGCTCAGCGACCTCGAAAGCCTCGAAAAGCGCGTGCCGGCGTTCGTCAAGAAAGCCGCCCAGGGCGACAAGGAGGCGAAGATCGCCGCAAGCGTGCTCGGTCAGGCGCTCGACCTGCTCCGCGAAGGCAAGCCGGCGCGCCTGGCGGTGCCGAAGGACGAGGAAGAGGCGCGTGTCTTGGCGCAGGCGCAGCTGCTGACCGCGAAACCGGTGCTCTACGTCTGCAACGTCGAGGAGGCTTCGGCCGCGAACGGCAATGCCTTGTCGGCGGCGGTCGCGACGATGGCCGCAGCGTCGGGCGCGGCGTCGGTCGTCATCTCGGCGGCGATCGAGTCCGAGATCGCGCAAATGGATCCGGCCGACCGGCCCGACTTCCTGAGCGAGCTCGGGCTGACCGAGACCGGCCTCGCCCGCGTCGTCCGCGCCGGCCACGAGCTGCGCGCCCCGCCGACCTACTTCACCGCCGCGGCGCCG
>CAXTPH010000268.1:0-3592 GCA_964245955.1 uncultured Sphingomonadaceae bacterium
CCGGGCGGCGGGCGACGCCGAGCGAACCGCCCGCGCCGACCGCACCGCCGCCGATCGCGCGCACGACACCGCCCGCGCCGTGCTTGCCGCCGCGACCGCCGAACGCGACCGCGCGGTAGCCCGGCGCGAGGCCGGCGATGCCGCGATCGCCCGGCTCCGCGACGACGCCGCCGGTTTCGGGCGCGAGGTCGACGCCGCGCGCACCGCCGCCGCCGAGATCACCGGGCTGCCCGCGCTCGCCGCTGCCGTCACCACCGCGCGCGCCGCCGCCGAAGCCGCGCGCAGCCGGCTCGCCCGCGCGCGTGCCGATTATGCAACCCTCACCCGCGACATCGACGCCGCGACCGCGCGCGTCGCCGCGATCGCCGCCGACCGCAGCGCGTGGACCCGCCGCGCCGCCGCGAGCGCCGCGCAGATCGCCGAACTTGCCGCGCGCATCGCCGCCCGAGATGCCGAGGCGGCGACGCTCGCCGCGCGGCCCGCCGAAATCGCCGCCGACCTCGCCGCGCTGGCGACGCGCGGCCACGCTGCCGATGCTGCGCGCGGCGAAGCCGCCGATGCGCTTGCCGTCGCCGAGACCGGGCTACGCAGCCTCGACGCCGAGGCGCGGACCATCGCCGAAATTCTGGCGACCGCCCGCGAGGCCCGCGCCCGCGCGACCGCCGATGCCGAGCATGCCGGGTCGCGCCGCCGCGAACTTGAGGCGCACTGCGGCGACCGCTTCGGCTGCTCGCCGCCGATGCTTGGGGTCGAGGTCGCGGGCGATCCGGCGGTGCTGGCGCACGAATTCGAGACACTGACCGTCGAGCGCGACCGGATCGGCCCGGTCAACCTTCGCGCCGACCTCGAGCTCGCCGAACTCGCGACGACGGCGGGGGAGTCGGCGGCAGAACGCGCCGAACTCGAAACCGCTGTCGCCCGGCTGCGCGGCAGCATCGGCGCACTCAACCGCGAGGGGCGGGTGCGACTGCTTGCGGCGTTCGACGCGGTCGACGGGCATTTCCGCGCACTGTTCGGCACACTGTTCGCCGGCGGCGTGGCGCATCTCGAACTGATCGAATCGGACGATCCGCTCGAGGCCGGGCTCGAGATCATGGCGCAGCCGCCGGGCAAGAAGCTGCAGTCGCTGACCCTCTTGTCTGGCGGCGAGCAGGCGTTGACCGCGACCGCGCTGATCTTCGCGCTGTTCCTGACGACGCCGTCGCCGCTCTGCGTCCTCGATGAGGTCGACGCGCCGCTCGACGACGCTAACGTCGAGCGCTTTTGCGATCTGCTCGACCGGATGGCGGCGACGACCGCGACGCGCTTCCTGATCGTCACCCACAATGCCGTGACGATGAGCCGGATGCACCGCCTGTACGGCGTGACGATGGCCGAAGCGGGAGTGTCGCAACTCGTCTCGGTCGACCTCCGGCGGGCGGAGCGCCTGCTCGCGGCCGAGTGACCGGCGGGCAACTAGTTGACTTGGCCGACCCTCGACCCTAGAGGGGCCGGGCTTCGGCGGCGTGCTGCCGGGGCGGTGCGGGGCTGGTCCCGCCCCCGTCAGAGGAACCCCGGTGGCCCGCCCGCGTCCGACCGACGAGCTCGAGTCCCTCGAAGCTCGCCTGGCCGAGGCCAAGGCACGGCACAATCCGGATCCGATGCGGGTGGCGAGCGGCGCCATGGGTCAGGGTTTCCGCTTCGCGCTGGAAATCGTGATCACGACCGTCGTTGGCAGTGCCATCGGCTGGCAGCTCGACCGTTGGTTGGGCAGCAAGCCGTGGTTGCTGCTGTTATTCATGCTGCTGGGGCTGGCGGCGGGGTTCATCAATCTGTTTCGTGCAGTCGGTGCCGAACAGAAATTGGTCGATGCCCAGCCGGTGCCCCCCTCAGTGCCTGACGAAGCCGAGGATTGAAGTTGGTCCGTCCGCAGCTCGAACAGTTCGAAATCCACCGGATGGTTCCGGCGACGACGCTTGGCTACGACGTGTCGTTCACCAACGCGTCGCTGTTCATGCTGATCACGCTCGTCGGCGTCTGGGCGTTCCTGACGCTCGGCATGCGCCGCGCGACGCTCGTCCCCGGGCGCTGGCAGTCGGCGGTCGAGATGATCCACGAATTCGTCGTCGGCATGGTCGACGAGAATATCGGTCTCAAGGGCCGCGCCTATGTCCCCTTCATCTTCGCGCTGTTCATCTTCATCCTTTTCGCCAACATCCTCGGCCTGTTGCCGTTCGCTTTCGCCGTCACCAGCCACATCTGGGTGACCTTCGCCTTTGCCGCGTTCATTTTTCTGCTGTGCATCGGGATCGGCTTCGCCAAGCACGGGCTGCATTTCTTCGAGCTATTCGTGCCGCCGCAGACGCCGGTCGTGCTGCTGCCGCTGATCGTCCTGATCGAGTTGATCTCGTTCCTGTCGCGGCCGCTGACGCTCAGCGTCCGCCTGTTCGCCAACATGACCGCGGGGCACATCCTGCTCCAGGTGTTCGCCGGCTTCATCGTCAGCCTCGGCCTCGCCGGCGGCGCGTTCTGGTTGCTCGGTATCCTGCCGCTGGTGATGAACGTCGCGCTTTACGCCCTCGAACTCCTCGTCGCGGTTGTGCAGGCCTACGTCTTCGCGCTGCTGACGTGTGTCTACCTCAACGACTCGATCAACCTCTCGCACTAAGGGACTGAATAATGGACGCAACCGCCGCCAAGCTCATCGGAGCCGGCATCGCCACTTTCGGGATGGGTCTCGCCGCGCTCGGCGTCGGCATCATCTTCGGCCTGTTCCTCCAGGGCGCGCTGCGTAACCCCGCCGCCGCCAACTCGCAGCGCCCGAACTTGCTGTTCGGCTTCGCCGTGACCGAAGCGCTTGGCATCTTCTCGTTCCTCGTCGCCCTGATCCTGCTGTTCGTCGTCTAACCCCGGCACGCGGAAAGGGACGGCGGCATGCCTCAGTTTGACCCCAGCGTCGCGGTCCCGCAGATCGCGTGGCTGATCGCGGTGTTCGCGATCCTCTACCTGATCGTCCGCGCCTCGCTGCCCAAGGTCGAGCGCGTCGTCGGCAATCGTGCGGGCGTGATCGGCGATGATCTGGGCCATGCCGAGATGGCGAAGTCGAGCGCAGGGGCTGTCATCGCTGAATATGAGGCGACGCTCGCCACCGCGCGCGCTGCCGCGATGAAGCTCGCCGGCGACGCGAAGTCCGCGACCGCCGAGGAAACCACTGCGAAGCTCAAGGAGGTCGAGGCCGAACTCGGGGCCAAGACCGCCGGAGCGGCGCAGCGAATTGAAACCGCGAAGCGCGAGGCGCTCGCCAACCTCCGCGTCGTCGCCGAGGATGCGACTGCCGACCTCGTCGAGCGGCTGACCGGACGTCGTCCGGCGGCCGAGGAAGTGTCCGCCACCGTCGCCGCCGTCGCGGCGTAGGAATAATCGAATGGCCGAACCGACCGAAATCGCTGGTGCCGTGACGACCGGCGGGACCGAGCAGCCGCACGCGCTGAAATGGCTCGGCCTCGATGCCGAGGGCTATATCGCGATCGCCTTCGTCATCTTCGTCGCGCTCCTGCTGTACGTGAAGGTGCCGAAGATGATCACCGACGCGCTCGACGGCCGCGCCGCCCGG
>CAXTPH010000269.1:0-3561 GCA_964245955.1 uncultured Sphingomonadaceae bacterium
CGCAGAGATCGTCGCCGGCGTGTCGGCACTGACCGGCGCGCAATTGTGGGACCCGAGCGTCCGCTTCCTGACCGAACTGCCGTCGAAGACCGATCCGGCGCAGGTCGTCGGTATCGTCGTGCTGACGCTGTTGATGAGCTTCCTCGCGACGTTGTTCCCGGCGTGGAAGGCGGCGAGCACCGACCCGGTCACTGTCTTGCGCTATGAATGACATCCTGCAGGTCACCGACCTCCGCCGTAGTTTTCAGCAGGGTGGGGTGACGATCGAGGTCTTGCGCGGGGTCGATCTCAGCGTCGCGCCGGGCGAGATCGTCGCGTTGCTCGGGCCGTCGGGGTCGGGCAAGTCGACGATGCTGCAAGCGGTCGGGCTGCTCGAAGGTGGCTTCGACGGGTCGATCACGATCGACGGGGTGCGCGTCGAGAAATTAAACGCGCACGAACGGACCGCGGTACGACGCGACAAGCTCGGCTTCGTCTACCAGTTCCATCATCTGCTGCCCGACTTCAGCGCGAGCGAGAACGTCGTCCTGCCGCAGCTGATCCGCGGCACCACGATCGCCGCCGCCCGCGACCGCGCGAAGCTCCTCCTCACCGACCTCGGCCTCGGCGCCCGGCTCGACCATCGCCCGGCGCAGCTGTCGGGGGGCGAGCAGCAGCGCGTCGCCGTCGCCCGCGCACTGGCGAACGAGCCAGTGCTGATCCTCGCCGACGAGCCGACCGGCAACCTCGACGAGGCGACCGCCGCCAAGGTGCTTGCCGAGTTCATTCGCCTCGTCCGCGCCCGCGGCTCGGCGGCGCTGGTGGCGACGCATAATATCGCGCTGGCGCGCGGGATGGACCGGGTGGTTACGCTCCACGAGGGACGGCTGGCTGTTTGAGGAGGACGCGGTGCTATTACCGATTACGATTGCTCTGGCGCTGACGCCGGTAGCCGTTCCGCCGATCACGGCCGTCGCCGAAATTCCGGCGGAGATTCGGGGTGCGCTGCACATCGACATGGCCGATGCCGGGCAGCCGTACCAGGCGACCGACGTCGTAATCGGCAAGCCTTTGCCTTGGGCCCGTCTGGTGCGAGCGAGCCACGACGGCACGACGTGGACGATCGAGTACGAGCGCGGCGGGATCGGTTACAGCCGTCATCGGGCGACCGTACTGCTTATCGGCGGCAAATACGTCGTGACCGACGAGTGGGTCAAAGGTCGATAGCGACGACGCTAGTCGCGCTCTTCCGCCTCAATCGCCCGATACGCCTCGTCCCAATTCTCGATGTTGCGAATTGCGTCCTTGACGAACGGCGAACGTCGAATGCCCCACAGGAACAGGTCGGGGGCGAGGCTTCCGGGCCACGCCATCGGGCGGCGGACCTGGACGAGCAGGATGACCCGGGTCTCGGGCGTATCGTTCCACACTTCGTGCTCGTAGGTGTCGTCGAACAGGAAGCTTTCGCCCTCGGTCCAATGGACGACCTCGGTGTCGACGCGCATCCGGCAATCTTCCGCCGCCTGCGGCACGCGCAGGCCAAGATGCCAGGTGACGAGACCCTTGGTAACACCGCGATGCTGCGGGATATGCGCCCCGGGCGCGAGGATCGAGAAGAAGGCGGTGTTGAGGTCGGGGATCGCCTCGAGCAAGGCGGTCGTCGCCGGTGCACGCGCGCAGTTCACCGCGACCTTCTCGCCGTAACCATAGAGGAAGAACGATTTCCAGTCGCCGCCCTTGGCGATGCCGCTGTGATCGGGCGAAATTTCGGCGAGCGCCGGGATCGCCGCATCGCGCACCCGGATCGCTTCCATCTCGTCGCGAATCGTCTGCCAGTGCCCGGCAAACGGAGCAGTCCAGTCGAGCGCACTCTGGTCGAGCACCGGCGCATCGGGGATCAACGACGAGGCGGCGGCAATCCGGTCGATCTTCGGACGGAGCTTCTTGCCGAGGCGGATACTGAGGGGGCGTTTCGCTTCGACGGCCCACGCCGCCTCGCGCCATTGTTCGGCCATGCCGGTTCCTTCATTGAACCGGAAAAAAGCAAGACTCGAATGTTGGTTCCCGTACGCAATCGTACCGCGTCGGCCTATTCGACCCAGTCGAGGCCGATATCGCGGAAGACTGCGCGGTCGTCGGCCCAGTCGGCCTTGACCTTGACGTGAAGGAACAGATGGACCTTGCGCCCGGTCAAGGTCGAGATATGGCCGCGCGCCGCCTCGCCGATCGCCTTGATCATCGACCCCTTGGCGCCGAGGATGATCGCTTTCTGGCTATCGCGCTCGACGAGGATCTGCTGGTGGATCACGGTCGATCCGTCCTTGCGGTCCTCCCACTTCTCGGTTTCGACCGTACTGGCATACGGCAGCTCGGCATGGAGGCGGTTGTAGAGCTGCTCGCGGGTGATCTCGGCGGCCATCAGGCGCGTCGTCGCGTCGACGAGCTGGTCGGCGGGGTAGGCCCATTCGCCCTCGGGCAGCGCCGCGCCGAGCGCGGTCTTGAGCTCGGGCACGCCGTCGCCGGTCTCGGCGGCGATGAAGAAGGTCTCGGCGAACTTGACCGCGGCGTTCGCTTCGTTGGCGAGGTCGAGCAGGCGGGGCTTCGCGGCGATATCGACCTTGTTGAGTGCGAGCATCTTCGGCTCAGGGCGATCGGCGAGGCTCGCCATGATCGCGCGCGCGTCGTCCTTCAGCCCCGACTTGGCGTCGACCACGAGCAGGACGACATCGGCCCCGTGCGCGCCGTCCCACGCCGCGCGCACCATCGCCCTGTCGAGGCGGCGGCGTGGCGCGAAGATGCCCGGCGTGTCGACGAGCAGCAGCTGCGCGTCGCCTTCGACCGCGATGCCCATCAGCCGGGTGCGTGTCGTCTGGACCTTGGCGCTGACGATCGCGACCTTCTGGCCGACAAGTGTGTTGACCAGTGTCGACTTGCCGGCATTCGGCGCGCCGACGACAGCGACGGTTCCGCAGCGCGTCATGGCGTGACCTTTTCCAATGCAATCTTTGCCAGCAGGGCAACCGCGGCGGCCTTTTCGGCCTCGCGCTTGTTCGCGCCCTCGCCGGCGACGGGCAGATGCCCGCGGACGACGACCTGAACCCGAAAGCGCGGCGCGTGGTCGGGACCCTCGCGCGCGAGTAGTTCGTAAGTCGGGGCCTGGCGGCTCTGCGCGAGCGCCCATTCCTGCAGTCGCGACTTGGGGTCGACGAGGAGGCGCGGCCCGGCGTCGAGCAGCTTGCCCCAATGGCGGCGGACAAAGGTCTCGGCGGCGGCAAACCCGGCATCGACAAAGATCGCCGCGACGATCGCCTCGGCGATGTCGCCCAGCACGTTGTCGCTGCGCCCAAGCCCCTTGGCGCGGACGGTCTTTTCCATGAACAGTCGTTCGGGGACACCGAGCCCGCGCGCGACCTCGGCGCAGGCCGGTCCCTCGACGAGGCCGTGATAGCGCGCGGTCAATTTCCCTTCGGGTTCGTCGTAGTCGCGGTAGAGCCACGCCGCGACGACACAGCCGAGCACGCGGTCGCCGCGGAATTCGAGTCGTTGCTAGCTGCCTGCACCGGGGATGCTGCTGTGCGTTAG
>CAXTPH010000270.1:0-3548 GCA_964245955.1 uncultured Sphingomonadaceae bacterium
GGCCCCGACGGGACGCTCTACGTCACCTGCGACGAGGGGTCGGACTTCAAGCGGCTGGGCACGCTGGCGAGCGGCAAATTCACCCCGCTCAGCCCCGAGACGAAGTGGGACGTCGACGATTTCGCGGTCGCCGACGACGGCAGTTTCATCGCCTATGCGGTCAACGAGGCCGGCGTGTCGCGGCTGCGGCTGCTCGATCCGAAGACCCGCCGGGTGCGGACGGCGAAGCTGCCCGACGGCGTCCTCGGCGGACTATCGATCGCCCCGTGGGGGGAGGTCGGCTTCACCTTCAGTTCGGCGCAGTCGGCGGGCGACGGGTACAGCCTCGATCCAGCGACGCTCAAACTGACGCGGTGGACGGCGAGCGAGACCGGCGGGCTCGACCCGGCGCGCAACGCCCGGCCCGAGCTGGTAACGGCGCGCAGCTTCGACGGGCTCGAGGTGTCGGGCTTCCTCTATCGCCCCGACCCGGCGAAGTTCCCCGGCAAGCGGCCGTTGATCGTCGACATCCACGGCGGCCCCGAGGGGCAGTTCAAGCCCGGCTTCCGCGGCGGCGAGAACTATATCGTCAACGAGCTCGGCATCGCGGTGTTCTGGCCCAACGTCCGCGGGTCGACCGGGTTCGGCAAGACCTTCGTCGGGCTCGACAACGGGCCGTTCAAGCGCGAGGATTCGGTCAAGGACATCGGCGCGTTCCTCGACGTGCTGGCGAAGGACCCGGGGCTCGACCCCGGCCGGTTCGCCGAGGCGGGGGGCAGTTACGGCGGCTACATGTGCTACGCCTCGGCGATCCGCTACGCCGGCCGCTTCCGCGCGGCGCAGTGCACCGTCGCGATCTCGAACTTCATCAGCTTCCTCGAAAACACCCAGAGCTACCGCCGCGACCTGCGCCGCGTCGAATATGGCGACGAGCGCGATCCGGTCCAGCGCGCGCAACTGATCAAGATCTCGCCGCTGACGCGGATCGGCGAAATCAAGATCCCGCTGTTCATCGTCACCGGCGGCAACGACCCGCGTGTGCCGCCGAGCGAGGCGGCGCAGGTGGTCACGGCGGTGCGCGCCAACGGCGGCGACGTCTGGCACATGATCGCCGCCGACGAGGGGCACGGCTACCGCAAGAAAGCCAACGTCGACTATAATTTCTGGGCCGACATGCTGTTCTGGCAGAAATATCTGCTCAACTGAGCCGCGCCGCGAGCAGCCCGCGGAGCGCGTTGCCGATCAGGAAGCCGTGGGTGAGGTCGGCGGGGGTGAGCGCGGCCTCGACCGCGCGGCCCGACGCAATCAGGTCGGCGCGGAGGATGCCGGGCAGCAGGCCGAGCCCGAGCGGCGGGGTCAGCAGGACGCCGTCGCCGCGCGGCACGAAGACGTTGGTGAAGCTGCCCTCGGTGACGTGACCGTCGGGCGTGGTGAACACCACCTCGAACGCGCCGCTTGCGACCCGCGCGTCGTCGTAGAAGGCGCGGTCGGTGGTCTTGTGGCGCAGCCGCCAGTCGTCGCCGTCGACCGCGAGCGGGGCGAGCGCGACCGCGACCGGCGCGGGCGGGACCGCGGGCAGGGGGGAAAGCAGGACCGCGGTCGCGCCCGTCGGCGACACCAGCAACCGCAGCCGCCCGGTCGCGCCCGCCGCCGCCGCTTCGACCGCGCCGCGGACCGCGTCGCGGTCGAGCGCGTAACCCAGATAATCCGCACTCGCCGCCAGCCGCGCCAGGTGATGGTCGAGGAGTGCGACCGTGCCGCCCTCGCAGCGCATCGTCTCGATCAGGTCGGGAGCTGCGCGGCGGGCGAGGAAGGCCCCCTTGGCGAGGCATTCGCGCCACTCGTCGGCGGGCACGCTGTCGGCGACGATCCCCGCGCCGAGGCCGATCCGCGCGGTGCCGTCGGCAGTCAGCACGAGGGTACGGATCGCGACGTTGAACGCGGCGGTTTCGCCGCTGATGAACCCGATGCTGCCGGTATAGACGCCGCGCGGCCCGGCTTCGAGGTCGGCGATGACCTGCATCGCGCGGATCTTCGGCGCGCCGGTAATCGACCCGCACGGGAAGATCGCGGTGAGCACGTCGACGGGGTGCGCCGCCGTCGTTGCGGTGATCGTCGAGGTCATCTGCAGCAGCGTCGGGTAGCGCTCGACCGCGAACAGGTCGGGCACCGCGACCGACCCCGGCGCGGCCACCCGCGACAGGTCGTTGCGCAGCAGGTCGACGATCATCAGATTCTCGGCACGGTTCTTCGGGTCGGTGGCGAGCGCTGTCGCCGCGGCGTCGTCGTCGGCCCGCGTCGCGCCCCGGGGCGCGGTCCCCTTCATCGGCCGCGCGGTCAGCCGCCCCGCGTCGAGGTCGAAGAACAGTTCGGGCGAGAGGCTGAGCAGCCACGCGCTGCCCGTATGGACGAGCGCGGCATACGGCGCGGCGGCGGCGGCGCGGAGGCGGCGGTAGAGGCTCAAGGGATGCCCGGCTACGCCGACGTGCGCGGCGAAGGTCAGGTTCGCCTGGTAGATGTCGCCGGCGGCAATCAGCGCGGCGGCGGCGTCGACCATCGCGGCATAGGCGGGCTCGTCGATCGACGGATTGAGCGGCCCGATCCGCGCGAGCCCGTCGCCGAGCAGCGCGGCGGCGTCGACCTCGGCAGCGTGCGCGAATTCGCCGAACCACAGCAGCGGCAGTCCGTCGTCGCCGGTCCGCGCGCGGGAGCCGAGGACGGGTTCGAGGGCATAGCCCGCGTCGAAGCCGATGAACCCGGCGTAGGTGCCGCCACCGCGCAAGACTTCGAGCGCCGGGCGGACGTCGGCCGGGCGGTCGGCGACAATCTCGGCGCGCAACCCCGTGAACAGCCGCGCGGTCCCGCCGGCGCTCGCGTCGTCGAGCAGGACGAAGGGAAGGGCGGAGTCGAAGCCGGTCATGGTCGCGGCTCATCGCACAGGCTGGCGTTGGCGGCGATGCGGCGCTTTATTGCCGGCAATCATGGAGGATACGGATGACTTGGGCGACCGACCGGCTCGACGCGATCAGGGACGGGGCGCCCCTGCCGCCGGTCGTCGCCACATTGCAACTCGGCGGCCTCGACGCGTGGGCCGAGGGCCGCGTCCGCAAGACGTGGACACCGAACCCCGGCCTGCTCAACGGCGACGGCTCGCTGTTCGGCGGCTATATCGCCGCGCTCGCCGACCAGATGCTCGCCTTCGCGGCGATGACGGTGGTGCCGGGCGACAGCCTGTTCCGGACGACCAATCTGAACGTCAACTTCGTCCGGGTCGGGCGCGCCGCGCCGCTGACGATCGAGGCGTGGGTCGTGGCGGCAACCCGTCGGCTGATCACCGTCCGTGTCGAGTTCCGCCGCGACGATGGCGATCTCGTCGCCGAAGCGAGCGCGCAGCAGCTCGTCGAGCCGTTTGCGCGCGGTTGATTTTGCCCGAGACCATGCCGATGGACACCGACCACCGCCTCGCCGTCTACGGAACGCTCGCGCCGGGGCGGGCGAATCATCACAAACTCGCGGGCCCGCGCGGGACGTGGCCCGCCCGGACCGGGCGGGGCCACCGCATCGGCACC
>CAXTPH010000271.1:0-3543 GCA_964245955.1 uncultured Sphingomonadaceae bacterium
ACAGTCTCGACTGGGTCGCCGCCCATCCCGCGCCGCTGCCGAGCCAGCCCGGACCAGCGATCGTGCAGACGGTCTTCGCCGCCCTCGCCGCCCGGTCGTGAGCGCTATTCCGCCGCGATCATCGCCGGCGCCGTCACACCGCCGGCGAGTTCGAGCAGTCGCTTCTCGAGCGTCCTCAGCCGCGTGACATTGTCGATCTTCTCGCCGGTCAGGTCGGTCAGGTAGAACACGTCGACCGCGCGCTCGCCGTAGGTGGCGATGTGCGCCGACTGGATCGCCAGCCGCGCCGAGAACAGCGCATGCGTCAGCGACCAGAGCAGCGCCGGGCGATCGAGCGCGTTGACCTCGACGACGGTGTAGCGATTCGACGCCCGGTTATCGATCAGCACGTTCGGCTGGACGCGGAACGTCTCGGCGCGCTGGCGCGCGAGCGGGCGCGCGGCGAGGCGGTCGGCAAGCCGGACCTTGCCGGTCAGCACGTCTTCGATCGACCGCTTGAGCCGCGCGAGCTGGCTGGGCTCGGCGAACGGGCGGCCGAGCGGGTCGGCGACGACGAAATTGTCGAGCGCCTGGCCGTCGCGCGTCGTGTGGATGCGCGCGTCGAGGATGTTCGCGCCGCCGAGCGAGATCGCCCCGGCAATGCGGTAGAACAGCCCGGGATGGTCGGCGGCATAGACGGTGACGAGCGTCGTCCCCATCGCGGCGTCGACTTCCATGCCGATCGACAGCGGGACCTTGGCGGCGTCGGCGCGCTCGACCATGACCGCATTCTTGAACAGCACTTCGGGCGATTCGCCGACCCAGTACGGGTCGGCGTGGCGCTTGGCATAGGCGGCGAACTCGGCCGCGGGCCACTCGAGCTCCTTCGCCAGCGCCGCCTGCTTCGCCGCGATCCGCTCGGCGCGACCGTTTTCCTTGTGGCCGAGGCGCAGGACTTCCTCGGCGGCGTCGAACAGGTCGCGGAGGAGCTGCCCCTTCCAGTTGTTCCACACGTTCGGCCCGACCGCGCGGATGTCGACGACGGTCAGGACGAGGAGCAGCCGCAGCCGTTCGGGCGAGGCGACGATATCGGTGAAGTCGACGATCGTCTTATAGTCCGACAGGTCGCGCTTGAAGGCGGTCGACGACATCAGCAGGTGGTAGCGGACAAGCCACGCCACGGTCTCGGTTTCGGCCGGCGACAGGCCGAGGCGCGGGCACAGCTGCAGCGCGATTTCGGCGCCGAGCGTGCTGTGGTCGCCGCCGCGGCCCTTGGCGATGTCGTGGAGCATCACCGCGACGTAGAGCACGCGGCGCGAGACGAGCTGGCGGATGACTTTCACCGATTGCGGATGATCGGCCTTCAACTCACCGTTCTCGATCTTGGCGACGAGGCCGATCGCGCGGATGGTATGCTCGTCGACGGTATAGTGATGGTACATGTCGTACTGCATCTGCGCGACGACGCGCCCGAAGTCGGGAATGAAGCGCCCGAAGACCCCCGCCTCGCTCATCCACCTGAGCGCGGTCTCGGGGTCGGTGTGGCTGGTCAGCACGGCCATGAACAGCGTGTTGGCGCGCGGATCGCGGCGGACCTTCTCGGTGATCAGCCCGGCGTCGCGCCCCGCCTGGCGCATCGCCAGCGGGTGGATCGCCAGCCCCGATTCGTTCGCCAGCGCGAACATCTCGATCAGCCGGACGGGGTCGTCGCGGAAGAAACCGTCGTTCGGCACGCCGATCTTGCCCGAGCGGACGGTGAAGCCCTTGAGCTTGCGCGGCCGCCGGACCAGCTGCGGCAGCCACGCGCTGCGGCCGAAACTATCGTCGAGGTGCGCGAGGAACAGCCCGGTCAGGTCGCCGACCTGCCGCGCAACGAGGAAGTAATGCCGCATGAAGCGTTCGATCGCCGACATGCCGGCGCGCTCGGTATAGCGCAGCCGCGTGCTCAGCTCGCGCTGGACGTCGAACGTCAGCCGCTCCTCGGCACGCCCGGCGATGTCGTGCAGGTTGCACCGCACCGCCCACAGGAAATTCTCGGCCTTGAGGAACTGGCGCAGCTCGGTCGCGGTCAGCAGCCCCTTGTCGACGAGTTCGGCGACCGACTGGACCTGATAGGCGTACTTGCCGATCCAGAACAGCGTGTGCAGGTCGCGCAGGCCGCCCTTGCCCTCCTTGAGGTTGGGCTCGACGACGTAGCGGCTGTCGCCCATGCGCTTGTGCCGCGCGTCGCGCTCGGCGAGCTTGTCGGCGATGAAGGCGCGGGCGGTGCCGGCGACGATCTCCTTGCGAAAGCGCGCCGCTGCCTCGTCGTACAACGGCTGGTCGCCCCAGACATAGCGCGCTTCGAGCAGCGCGGTGCGGATCGTCAGGTCGGCCTTCGCCATGCGGATCATGTCGTCCAATGACCGCGTCGAATGGCCGACCTTCAGCCCGAGATCCCATAGCAGGTAGAGGATCGTCTCGATCACCTGCTCGCCCCAGCCAGTCTGCTTCCACGGCGTCAGGAACATAATGTCGACGTCGGAGAAGGGGGCCATCTCGCCGCGCCCGTAGCCGCCGACCGCGATCAGCGTCAGCCGTTCGGCGGCGGTCGGGTTGGGCTTGGGAAACAGCGTCGTCGTCGTGAAGTCGAAGATCAGCCGCAGCAGCTGGTCGGTGAGGAACGCGCCCGCCGCCGCGCTGTCGAGCCCGCGACCGGGGTGTTCGTGGAGGCGGCGGCGAATCTCGGCGCGGCCCTCGGCGAACGCCGCCTTGAGCAGCGCGGCGGCGGCGTCGCGGCGCGCCTCGCTGGTCCGTGCGGCTTCGGCGGCGGCGGCGAGCGCGTCGCCGACGAGCCGGCGATCGATGATCGCGCGCCGGTTGGCCAGCTGGTCGAAGCGGGGTGACATGCGGCGCAGATAGAGGCAAACCGCGCGCGGCGCTACCTGCGCCCGGAGTTCGCGATGCGGTACAACCCTCTCGGCCGGACCGGCCTGTTCGTTTCCGAGCTCGCGCTCGGCACGATGACCTTCGGCGGTACCGAGGGGATGTGGAAGGCGATGGGCGGTCTCGGCCAGGACGACGCCGACGCGCTGGTCCGGACCGCGATCGACGCGGGCATCAACTTCATCGACACCGCCGACGTTTATGCCGCAGGCAAGTCGGAGGAAATCACCGGCGCGGCGCTGCGGAACCTTGGCATCCGCCGCGAGGAGATCGTCGTCGCGACCAAGGCGTTCGGCCAGATGACCGGCAATCCCAACGGCCGCGGCACCTCGCGCTATCATTTGATGAACGCGGTCGACGCCAGCCTCAAGCGGCTCGGCCTCGACCATATCGACCTCTACCAGATCCACGGCTTCGATGCCGCGACGCCGATCGAGGAGCAGCTGCGCGGCCTCGACGCGATCATCGCCTCGGGGCGGGTACGCTATGTCGGCGTGTCGAACTGGGCGGCGTGGCAGGTGATGAAGGCGCTCGGCCTGAGCGAGCGCCACGGCCTCGCGCGCTTCGCCTCGCTACAGGCGTTCTACACGCTGGCGACGCGCGACCTCGAACGCGAGATCGTGCCTATGCTCAAGGCCG
>CAXTPH010000272.1:0-3530 GCA_964245955.1 uncultured Sphingomonadaceae bacterium
TAGCCGACCTCCCCGATTTCGACCTCGACTCCTTCGTCCGCGCGACGCTCGCCGAGGATCTGGGGCAGGGCGGTGACATCACCTCCGCCGCCGTCATTCCCGCCGATGCGCGCCTCACCGCCATCATGGCGAGCCGCGACGATATCGTCGTCGCCGGGCTGTCGATCGCCGAGGCGTTTTTTCGCGCGCTCGATCCGGCGGTGGAGATCGACCATCTCGCCCGCGACGGTGATCGCGGGCCCGCCGGGACCGCGCTGCTGCGCCTGACCGGCAACGCCCGCGCGCTGCTCGCGGCCGAACGCTCGGCGCTCAATACCGTCCAGCACCTGACCGGCATCGCGACGATGACGCGCGGCTACGTCGATGCGATCGCCGGGACGGGGGCGATCCTGCTCGACACGCGCAAGACGCTGCCCGGGCTGCGGCTGCTCGAGAAATACGCGACGCGGATGGGTGGGGCGACCAACCACCGGCTGCGGCTCGACGACGGGGTGATGATCAAGGACAACCACGTTGCTATTGCCGGAGGAATTACCCCGGCGGTAGCGGCGGCGAAGGCCGCGGGGCTTCAGGGCATCGTCGTCGAGGTCGATCGGATCGACCAGATCGAGCCTGCGCTTGCCGCCGGGGCCGACCGGCTGCTGCTCGACAATATGGACGTGCCCACGCTTCGCGCGGCGGTCGCGCTGATCGCCGGGCGCGTGCCGACCGAGGCGAGCGGCGGGGTCCGGCTCGATACGATCCGCGCTATCGCCCAGACCGGTGTGACCTTCATTTCGGTCGGGCGGCTGACGCAGTCGGCCCCGGCGGCGGACATCGGCCTCGACTATGCTTGACCTGTTCCTGACCCTCGCCGCCGCCGCGACCGCCGCGTGCGCGATCCCCGCCGACCTGACGCCCGCTCCGGCGCAGCCGCAGGAGGAGAGCCGCATCGTCCCGGTGACCAAGCTCGTCCTCGCCTATTACTGGTGGCCGCAGGAGTGCCGCCGCGACGACGCGAAGGGCACGCCTGCCTGTGCCGCCGGCTTCGGCTTTCGCGTTCACGGCCTGTGGCCCGACGGCGCGGGCAAGACCTATCCGCAGTTCTGCCGCGCGCCGACCCCACTCGATGTCGCCGAAGTGCGCCGGAATTACTGCATGACCCCGTCGATCAGCCTGCTTCAGCACGAATGGGCTAAGCACGGCACCTGTCACTGGGACTCGGCGGCGGCGTATTTCGGCGACGAGCGTAAGGTCGCCGCGACGATCACGCTGCCCGATATCGCCGTCGTTACGGCACAAACCGCCGGGGCGATCCGCGACGCGTTCGTCGCCGCCAATTCGGCGCTGCCGCGCGATAGCCTGTTCGTCGCTACCGACAAGAACCAGTGGCTGACCGAGGTCCGCGTCTGCCTGACGCTCGCCGATCGCCCGACCGCGTGCGAGGGCGGCGACATCGGCGCCCCTGATTCGGTGCCGGTCCGCGTCTGGCCGCGTTAACGGCATCCGCCGCGCAAATTTAATCGTGGTTGAGCACGATGGCTTCGGTTCGCCGCAGCTAATGCCCGGCTCGCCCAGACTCCTTATCCCGCCCGCTTGGCACCCGGCGTGCGGGATGGTCAAACCCGGGTCGGGGAACGACGCGGACGGGATCGCGGCCACCGGGGGACTCGGGGCGCGGTGCTGGTCCGGAAATTGCAGAAGCTCGGGGGTTGCCACCGTCATGACTCGATCCGCCGCTGTTCGCAGCACGGTCGTGTCGGCCGTACAGCGCTGGTTTCCCGAGCATTTCATCGTCTGGCACCGCGCGAGCGGGGTCTCGACCATCCGGCTAGGGACGACAGCACAGCTTATGGCGATCGGCGGCGCGGCACTGGTGGCGATCTGGCTCGGCTTCGGCACGGCCAATATGATGTCGGGCGGATCGGGCGAGGTCGCCGCCAAGTCGGCCGAACTTGCACGGATGCAGGCAAAGCTGGTGGCGATGAAGTCGGACACATCGGCGCTCAAGGGGGTCGTGGCCGACCGCGCCGCGGCGATCGAAAAGCGCCAGGCGTTCCTCGCCGCGCTGCTTCAGCCGAACCACGACCTGACCAAGCTGGCGGCGATGCTGCCACGATCGGGCGACGTCGCCACCGCGAGCGACCTGCTCGCTTCGCCCGCCGCCGCGGTGATCGAGCCGTTCCGCAAGCTCGAGACCGAACAGCTCGCCTTCGTCGACAAGGCGACCACCGCCGCCGAGGCGCGGCTGCGCGATACCCAGTCGCTGATCCGCCGTCTCGGGCTCGATCCCGACCGGCTGATGTCGGCGTCGGCATTCGACGCCGCGCCCGCCTTCGGCGGCGGGATCGGCGGTCCATTCATCCCGGTCCGGGCGCCGGCCGATGCCGAGCCACGCTTCAAGGGCCTGTTCCTCAGCTGGAAGAAACTGCAGTCGCTCGAGGCGGCGCTGACCGTGATCCCGTCGTTCGTGCCGGTGAAGAGCTACAGCTATTCGTCGGGCTACGGCGTCCGCTACGACCCGTTTACGGGCATGAGCGCGATGCACGCCGGGCTCGATATGGCGGGTGCGATAGGCGAGCCGATCTACGCCGCCGCCGCCGGCACGGTGACCAATGCCGGGCGGTCGGGCGCGTACGGCAATTGCGTCGAGGTCGCGCACGGCAAGGGGCTGTCGACGCGCTACGGCCATCTGTCGGCAATCCTCGTCCATCCCGGCGAAGTCGTGAAGCAGGGCGAGGTCATCGCGCGGATGGGCTCGACCGGGCGCTCGACCGGCACCCACCTCCATTTCGAGGTCCGCATCGACGGCCGCGCAGTCAATCCGCGCCCATACCTCGACGCGTCGGAATATGTCCTCGCCGCGCAGCACGGCGCGAGCAGCGACACCGCCGTCGGTCCAGTTCTGAGCGACGCGCTCTAATCGCGTTGTACGTGGGGGCGCGACGCCCTATGTCGGTGGCATGAGCACCGTTGTCCTGTCCCACGCCGCCGCCGCCCGCGTTGCCGCGATCGCCGCCCGGCAAGGCAAGCCGGGACTCAAGCTGCGCCTCGCGGTCGATGGCGGCGGGTGCTCCGGCTTCCAGTACAAGTTCGGCCTCGAAAGCGCCGCAGCGGACGATGACCTGATCGTCGAAACCGACGGGGTCGCGATGCTCGTCGATCCCGTCAGCCTGCCGTTCCTCGACGGGGCCGAGGTCGATTATGTCGAGACGATGGGCGCGGCGGCGTTCAAGGTGACCAACCCGAACGCGGCGAGCGGCTGCGGCTGCGGGTCGTCGTTTTCGGTCTGACGCCGACCGCGGCGTGAAATCGCGCTACAAGAACCCGTGAAGATCGCCACGTTCAATATCAACGGCATCGGCGCGCGGCTGCCGCGCCTGCTCGATTGGCTCGCCGAGGCGAAGCCCGATGTCGCGTGCCTTCAGGAGATCAAAACCGTCGACGAGAAGTTCCCCGTCGCCGAGCTCGCCGCCGCCGGCTACCGCTCGCTCGTCCATGGGCAGAAGGGGTTCAATGGCGTCGCCATCCTGTCGCGGGCCGAGGCGATC
>CAXTPH010000273.1:0-3521 GCA_964245955.1 uncultured Sphingomonadaceae bacterium
AGTCGGGCGAGACGGCCGACACCCTCGGGGCCCTGCGCGAGGCCCGGCGCCGCGAGCATGCTCGCTACGATAACCAAAGCGAGACGATGCTTCATCGGCTAATTCCCTACCCGTTTTGCAGAGCGTGGCCTCGGCCGCAATTGCACAGCTCTTGACGGCCGCTAACCCTACTTTTCCAGCTTAACCGCCATATCATCGCTGATCAAACTTTTTATCGATAAAATAGCTGATCATTGCGGGTCGCCAAGTTCGAGTACCGGGTTACCGATGTGATCGGGGAACGCCAGCGGGCCCGATCCCCCGGCCTCGGGGCCCTTGAAACCGTCGGCGAGCAGGTCGAGGACGCCCATGATGTGCGCCGTCATCAGCGCGGCGAGATCGTCGCCCCTGCGGTCGAGCGCGGCTTCCATCATCAGCCGATGTTCGTTGGCCACGTCGCGCGTCGGTGAGTTGATCAGTCCATTGCGACCGTAACGCCGGTAGCGTTCGAGATGGTCGAAGAGCTGGCTATGCAGGCGCAGTAGCCATGCCGAGTTCGCGCCGGCGACGAGCGCGTGGTGGAAGTCGCGGTTGCGGCGCTCCCACTCGTCGGCATCGGGCACTTCGCCGCGCGCGATCCGCTGCTCGAGCCGGTCGAGATGATAGAAGGCGGCGACGATCTGCCCCTCCCACGCGGCATCGCCGAACTTGGTCGACCGGCGCAGCGCGTCGCCTTCGACCAGCACGCGGAGATCGCACAGTTCCTCGAGTTCCTTCCGGCTGACGGTGGCGACGCGAAACCCCTTGAGCTGCTCGATCTTGACCAGCCCCTCGCTCGACAGTCGCGACAGAGCCTCGCGCAGCGGCGTCGAGCCGACGCTGTAATGATCGCGCAACTGGTCGATCCGCAGCTTGGTGCCGGGTCGCAGCCGGCCCGACAGGATATCGCGGCGCAGGGTCGCGAACGCATGCTCCGACCAGGTACCGGTACGCTCGTCGGGCCGCTCGGCCGGGTCGTCGATCATCGGGCGGGTCACCTTCGCATCGCCGCGGCCGTGCCGGCCGCATACTGGGATTGACGACGAATGTTAGGCGAAGCCGTCGACGTTGACGAGAGTCCACGATGCGTCATGCGGGCGCGATCCTGAAGAGGGCCTCGGCATTGGCGTGCGTGATCTTGCGCATGATCTCTGGATCGAGCGGCGCGGCGCGGATGAAGGCGACCGCTTCCGCCGTCTGCTCATAGGGATAATCGATTGCGTACATCAGGCGGTCGGGTCCGAACATGTCGAGGCAGAAGCGCAGCGGGGCGTCGGTCATCATGCCGCTCGTCGTCATATGGAAATTCTCGCGGAAAACCCGGCTCGGCAATCTTGCCAGCGTCTTCATGCCGAGCGAGACCTGCCCGCCGCGACGGACGACGTTGGCATAGCGATTGTCGAGGCGGCCGAGCCAGAACGGCAATGCCTCGCCGAGATGACCGAGGACGATCTGGAGCGTCGGAAAGGCATCGAACACCCCGCCCATGATCATCCGCACCGCGTGGAGCGAGGTGTCGGCGCCGAACCCCCACAACGCCCCCATCATCCCGTAGCGCGAATAAGGCTCGATCATCGCATCCGACGGGAAGGTCGGGTGGAGATAGATCGGCGTGTCGTGCGCGACCGCCGCCTCGAAAATCGGCCAGAACTTGGGGTCGTCGAGATACTCGCCGTGCGTGTGCGAGTTGATGATGACGCCGTTCAACCCGAGGCTGCCGATCGCGCGGTCGATCTCGCGCGCCGCCGCCGCGGGGTCCTGCGGCGCGACGGCGGCGAGCCCGGCGAAGCGGGTCGGATGCCGAGCGATCGCCGCCGCCACCAGGTCGTTGGCGATGACCGCGAGTTGGGTGCCGCGTGCCGCGTCGAACGCCTGAACGCCGGGGCCGGTAATCGACAGCAGATGCATGGCGACGCCGTACTGGTCCATTTCGGCGAGCCGGTAGTCGAGATCGGTCAGCTCGCGGACCATCTGCGGTTTCCGGTAATAAATGGCGAGGTAGCGCGACGCGGCGCTTTCGAGCGTCCGCGTCAACTCGAGATAGGCGTCGATATAGGCCGGCGGAGCGAACGCCTCCTCGGTTGCGATCAGCCGCGGTAGCGCTTCGTTCATGGCGTATCCTGAATATTGTTACGCAAATCATATACGATTTGTATGGGCGGTTGCCCGTTTGCTAAGAGCGCGATCGACACGCCGCCCGTCTCGGCGGAACCCGGGGAGCGAAGACCATGACCAGCACCATCGCCGCCGATCGCGCCGTGATCCGCGACCTTGTCGAAGGGTGGGTGGTGTGGCGCGACAGCGGCCAGTGGGACCGGCTCGCAACCTGCTGGCACGATGACGCGGTCATGTCGGCGACGTGGCAGCAGGCGAGCGCCGCCGACTTCATCATGGCGTCGCGCGCGGCGTGGGACCGCGGCGTCGACGTCGAGCATTTCCTTGGCGGGATGACAATCGATCTGGCCGGGGATCGCGCGATCGTCCAGACCAAGATGACGATCGGCCAGCGCTCGCTCGTCCATGGCGTCCTCGTCGACGTCGTCTGCGAGGGGCGATTCTACGATTTCGTCGAGCGCCGCGCCGGGACATGGGGCATCGTCTGGCGGCAACCGATCTATGAGCGCGACCGGATGGACGCCGTCACGCCGGGTGCGGCGCTGGTACTCGATTCCGCCGTGCTCGACCGCTTCCCGGTGGGCTATCGCCATCTCGCGTATCTGCAGACCGAGATGGGACTGACAGTGAAGACCAACATGCCGGGGAGAACCGGCCCCGACGTCGATGAGCTCTACCGGCGCGGCGCGGCATGGTCCGCCGGAGCCGCGGGCCATCCGGCGGCGACCGAATACGGTTGAGCTCGGCATCACTGCCGTCGGGCCGTGACGGAAATGTCGACGCTCACCGCCGCCGGAATATCGGTCGTCGCGGCATAATCGCCCTCGCCGATCTTGAACCGGGTCCGGTCGATCGTCGCGGTGCCGTGCATCGTCGCGAAGTCGCCCGCGATGTCCAGCGTGAAGGCGAGCGGCAGCGGGAGCGACACGCCCTTGAGCCGGAGCATTCCCTGCGCGAGATAATGGCCCGGGGCCGTGCGGCGGAAGCGCGTGGCGGTGAAGGTTGCCGCCGCTTCGGTCGCCGTCGCGAACCAGTCGTCGCCGGTCAGGGCTGCGTCGCGCTGCGGATCGCCGCTGAACACCGACGTCGTGTCGACACGGATGGCGACGTGCGACGCGTCGAGCCGGGCGGGATCGAACACGATCTCGCCGTCGAAGCTCTTGAACCCGCCATCGATCGTGTCGCCCGACCACGTCGTCAGCCAGTGCAAGGTCGAGCCGGGCTGGATTTTCCAGGTCGACACGGCAGCGTCGGCGGGCACGACCATCGCTGCAGGCTGGAATGCGGTCGGCGTCGCTTCCGGTGCCGCAACGGGGAGAACCGTCGCCGCTTGGGAAGCGGGTGACTGCGCCGGCACCACGGCGAGCGGCGGCGGTACTGCCCGCCGC
>CAXTPH010000274.1:0-3515 GCA_964245955.1 uncultured Sphingomonadaceae bacterium
TCCAGCCGAAGCGGCGCGCGTCGACGAGGTCCTCGGCGAAGTGCGAGCCGTAGACGAGGAGCTTCTTCGGCACACAGCCGCGGATGACGCAGGTGCCGCCGACGCGATATTCCTCGGCGATGGCGACGCGCGCACCGTGCCCGCTCGAAATCCGCGCGGCGCGAACCCCCCCCGAGCCGGCGCCGATGACGAAGAGGTCGTGGTCGTATGTGGTCATGGCGCGGAGGTAAGGCGCGCGCGCCGTCGGTGCAAACAGAGAGTGGCGATGACAGTGATCGGCTATTGATCCTCCCCGCTCCGCAAGGAGGATCTCAGAACAATCGCGCCCCGTTCTCGAGCCGCTGGTCGGGCGCGAACAGCACCACCGCGCCGTCGGCGTCAGGAAAGCCGAGCGTCAACACCTCCGACATGAACGGGCCGATCTGGCGCGGCGGGAAGTTGACCACCGCGGCCACCTGGCGCCCGACGAGCGTGTCGGGCGTGTAGTGGACGGTGATCTGCGCGCTCGACCGCTTGGTCCCGACCTCGGGCCCGAAGTCGATCGTCAGCTTGAACGCGGGCTTCTTCGCTTGCGGGAACGCCTCCGCCGCGACGATCGTGCCGACGCGGATGTCGACCGCCATGAAGGTGGCGAAGTCGGTGGGGGGAGTCAGCGTCACTCAGCTCCCCTTCACGATCGCCGTCGCCGCATCGAGCCGAGCCGCATACGCCATCAGCACCGCGCCGGTCCGTACGGCATAGTCGGTCGCGTCGGCGAAGCGGCGTTCCTCGATCGCCTCGCGCACGCCGGGCAGCGTCTTCGCGCCATAGCCGGTGAAGCGCCCGGGGGCGTAGACGAGATTCTGGTACCAGCTCCGCCCCGGCAGCCCCTTCGGGTCGAGCAGCAACTGGTCGATGTCGCGCAAGGCAGCGTTGAGCCGCGCGCGCGCCGCCGGGGCGAGGCTCGCCCCCTTCGCCGCATAGGCCGCATCGAACGCCTTGGCGCTGGTGCCGAGCTTGGCCACGGCGTTATCGAGCGCGGCGAAGTCGAGGAACGGCGTCGGCGTCACCGCCGTCGGCGCGGCGACCGCGTCGAGCGGGTCGCTCGCGAGCGTGAACGCCTTGTCGCCGGTCAGCTTGGCGAGGCGGCCGTCCTTGGTCCGCCGGTCGTCGGCGAGCTTGTGCACCTCGGTCGCATAGCGGGCGACGGTGTCGGCGAAATCGGCGTAGCGCGCCGGCGGCGTATCGGCGTCGGCGATGCGCAGTACGAGCCGCCCGACCGTCTTCGACATCACCGCGCCGTACTTGAGGCCGGGGTCGTCGAAGCGGGTGAAGTGGTCGTAGCTGTCGTAGATCGAGTGATAGACGCCCCCGGCCTGGCCCTCGCCGCCGAAGGCGATGTCGAGCGTCGGCAGGCCGAGATGCTGGAGGAACGCCGAATAATCCGACCCCGAGCCGAGCGCACTGATCGGCAGGTCGCCGCCGCTCTCCGCCGCCTTCGCCGCCGCCTCGTCGCCCCGCCCGCGCCCGTCGTAGCTGTCGGCGAGCGCCTTCGCCCGCACCCGCGCGCCGACGCTGCCGCCGGTCTGCGGGTCGATGACGTCGTTGCCGACGGCATTGGCGAGGTGCTGGAACTCGTGGCTGCCGCCGGCGCGGTAGAAGCCGCGCTCGTTGCCGTCGGTGTTGATGTAGACGACGGCCTTTTGCTTCAGCTCGGCGGCGTGCGTCTCGGCATATTCGGTCGAGCCGAGCAGCATCGGCTCTTCGCCGTCCCAGCTGATGTAGACGATCGTCCGGTCCGGCCGCCACCCCTTCTTCGCCAAGCTCCCGAGCGCCTTCGCCTCCGACAGCATCGCGACATTGCCCGATAGCGGGTCGGCGGCGCCGAACACCCAGCCGTCGTGGTGGTTGCCGCGGACGACCCATTCGTCGGGATATTTCGCGCCCTTGAGCGTCGCGACGACGTCGTACAGCGGCTTGAGCGACCAGTCCGACTTGACCGCGAGGTGGACCTTGACCGCGTCGGTGCCGCCGATGTGGTAGGCGATCGGCAGCCCGCCGCGGAACGGCTCGGGCGCGAGCGGGCCGTCGAGCGCTGCCAATAACTGCTGCGCGTCGCCGTACGACATCGGTAGCGTCGGGATCTTGAGGATCGTCGCCGCCGCCTCGCGGCTCAGCCGCCCGGTCATGCCGGGGACGGAGCCGACCCCGGGGGTCGTCGGATCGCCGGGATAGGTCGTCATGTCGGCGACCGAACCGCGCTGGACGCTGAACGCCGGCCGCGCGCCGCCCTTGGGATAGACATCGCCCTCGCCGTAGCCATCGTCGGCGGGGTCCGAATAGATGATGCAGCCAACCGCGCCGTGTTCCTGCGCCAGCTTGGGCTTGAGCCCGCGCCAGCCCGAGCCGTAGCGGGCGATCGCGATCTTGCCCTTCACCTCGACCCCGCGCCGGGCGAGCGCCTCATAGTCGGCGGGAAGGCCGTAGTTGACGTAGACGAGCGGCGCGGTGACGTCGCCGTCGCCCTGGAATGCGACGTACGGGGGCAGCGCGTTCTTGGTGTTGCCGCTCGTCGCGTCGCCCGGCACCGCCGGCTCCTGCCCGCCGAGGGCGATCTGCTTCGGCGCGACCATCTCGACCGTTGTGCTGATCGGCGTCGGGTAGAGCACGTCATACTGCTCGATATGCGCGTCCCAGCCCCACGATTTGAACATCGCCAGCGTCTTGTCGGCGATGACCTTGTCGTGCGGTGACCCGACGTGGTTCGGTTCGGACGAGAAATCCTTGAGCCACGTCATCTGGTCGGCCGAGCTGATTCCGGCGTCGAATTGCGCCTCGCGCGCCGCCGGCGTCATCGGCGCCGAATGCGCAGCGGAGGCGAGCAGCACGGCGAAGCCGGCGGCACGGCAGGCATGAATCATTGGATACGACCCCTTAACGCTTCACGACAAAGGTGCGACGAAAGCGAGGGGTGTGGCAATCCGCTTTCGTAGGGGGGGCGTTATCGGGCATGACGCGTCCGTCCTCGGAGAAGATGCGCCTGTCGATCCTGTCGCCCGTCCCCCGTGCCGTTGCCGTCGCCGTCCGCCGTCCGTGGACGGTGATCGCGGTCGCGCTCGTCGTCGTGCTCGCCGCCGGCTGGTTCGCGGCGGGGCATTTCGCGATGAATACCGACACCGCGACGCTGATCGCGCCGGGCGTCGACTGGCGCCGCGACGAGATCGCGGTCGACACCGCCTTCCCGCAGAACCGCGATCTGATCGCGGTCGTCGTCGACGGCGCGACGCCTGAAGCCGCCGAGATCGCGGCGGCGGCGCTGGCGCAGCGGCTGAGCGGCGACCACGGCCATTTCCGCAGCGTCCGCCGGCCCGACGCGACGCCGTTCCTCCGCCAGAACGGCCTGCTGCTCGGCTCGACCGCCGAGGTCCGCGCGACGACGGCGGCGCTGATCGCGGCGCAGCCGTTCCTTGGACCGCTCGCCGCCGACCCCAGCTTGCGCGGGGCGATGACGAGCCTGTCGACGGTGCTGTCGGGGA
>CAXTPH010000275.1:0-3510 GCA_964245955.1 uncultured Sphingomonadaceae bacterium
TCGGCGCCGTCATTATACTCGCGCGCGAATTCGCCGATCACCCAGAACTCGTTCGAGTTGCTCGGGTCGAGCGTGACCTGGCTGTAGTCGCCCCACCGCTGGCGCCCGGCGGCAACCAGCCCGTCGACCGTCCCGTTGTGATAGTCGTCGACGAGGCTGACCTTGAGCAGTTCCTCGCCGCCGCGCTGAATCAGGTGACCCGTCGCGCTCGTCGTATAGGTGCGAACGAACAAACTGACGTTGCCGTCGGCACCCGACCCCGAGCGGTTGTAGGCGATGACGACCTGTCCGGCCGCGTTGACCGACAGCGAACCCTCGAAGAAGTCGTGGACGCCGTCGCCGATCGACCCTTCGCTGACGAGTGCGTTCGTCGCCGCGTTGACGATCTGCCAGTGGACCACGGTGTGGTCGTCATGGAGCGGCGAGATCGTCTGCACACTGTAGATCAGCCCGTTGACCTCGTAGACGCTCGACCCGATGCGCGGATCGAGCGTATCGATGACACGGTTATTATTCGCGAACGTGGCGTTCGCGCCCGCGTCGGGCACGGCGTTCGGCTGACGGCCGGCGTCGTTCTGGTTGTAGATCTTCCCACCGATATAGTAGCCGTTGACCTCGGCTGCTGCCGGCGTGCCGGCGTTGGCGATGTCGTAGGTAAGGTTGGTATCGAAGTTGTGACCGTCGCCGTTGAACAGCGACAGCGCGACAACCTTGCCGTTCGGCCCGGCTGCGGTCGAATTCACGCCCTGGATGGCATAGCCGCCGTCCAAGCCGCCGGTCTTCGCGTTATACGGTGTGACGATCTGCTTGAGGCCGGTGGTCGTCGGGGCCGAGGCGCTGACGAGGCTCGACAGCGGGATGACGTTGAGCGTCGTGCCGCCGAAGCTGCCGTTGCCGTTGAAATTGTTCGTCCCGATGTAGACGGCATTATTGTCGATTGCGAGGGTCGGATAGTCGGCGGTGCCGCCGGCGAAACCGGTGAACTTCGTCGATTGCCACGTGCCTGCCGCGTCGGCGGTGTTCGACACGGCGATCTGGATGTCGGACACGCTGGCGCCGAACGACAGCGCGACCCAGCGGTTCGATCGCTGGTCGAACAGCACGCGGCTGTCGCCGTTGGTCCCGGTCTGCCCGGCCGCCGCCCAGAAATCGGTGTCCGACTGCGCCTTCTGAACCGTGCCGTCCTTGCCGAAGACGGCGAAGCCGCCGTTGGCGAACTCGGTGAACTGGGTCGAGCCGACCGCGCCCATCGTGTCGGGCGGGACGAAGTTGCGACCGTAGCTGGCGACGTCGTACTGGCTGATGCCCTCGAAGCTCATCTTGACCTTGGTGGTCGGCACGAAGGCTGCCGACTGGCGCTGCGTGCCGATGCTCGCGGCCAGCAGCGGTGTCGCCGCGCCCATCGCCGGAGCGAAATCGCTCGCCACGGGTGCATTATATTCCATCTTCTCGAAACCGATCAGGTCGTCGCTCGCGAACCCGTAGCCAGGCGCGGCTGCTGACGCCGCACTTGCCAAGACGACCGACACCGCCGTCGCCGACACGAAACTCGATAATCTCACAATTTGACCCCTCACGCTGAACGCAACGATTGACTTGAGGACTATACGAACAAAGTAACTTAACCATGACTAGTGCCAGAAAGGCACACCCCGGAATATTCGAATGTGCGGCTAAATCGCGCTCCTTCAATCGAGCCGCATCGCCGCCGCTGCAAGTGCATCCGCCTCGATCAGCAACGCATCGTCGGCGGCGCCGAACACCCGCTCCTTGCCGGCCTCGAGCAGTACCGGCACCGCGAGCGGCGAGACGCGGTCGAGGACGCGGTGGACGAGATGCGTCTGCGAGCGTTCGAGCAGCGCCGCGAGCCGACCGATATCGGTGATCTTCGACCGCGCGTCGGTCCACGCCGCGGTCAGCAGCAGGTGGTCGGGCTCGTGCCGCCGCAGCACGTCGTAAATCAGGTCGCTCGAGAAGGTGACCTGCTTGCCGGTCTTGTGCTGTCCCGGGTGAACCCGGTCGATCAGCCCGGCGATCACCGCGACCTCGCGGAAGGCGCGGCGCAGGAACGGCGACCCGGCGATCCACTCGGCGAGCTCATCCTCGAACACGTCGGGTGAGAACAACGGCTTTGGGTCGGTGACCGGCAGCAGGCTCCACGTCGCGACCATATAGTCGCTGCCGACGAACCCCATCGGGTGCAGCCCGGCCTTCTCCATCCGCTGGGTCAGCAGCATGCCCAATGTCTGGTGGGCGTTGCGCCCCTCGAAACCGTAGGCGACCATGTAGTTGCGCCCGTCCGCCGGGAAGGTCTCGACGAGCAGATCGTCCATCCCCGGCAGCGCCGACCGCTGGCGCTGATAGTCGAGCCATTCGCAGACGTCGGCGGGCATCTCGGCCCAGCGCTCGGGCGCGTTGAACAGCCCGCGCACCCGCCGCGCGAGGTTGGTCGACAGTGGCATCCGCCCGCCGACATAGGTGGGGACGCGCGGGTCGCCTTTGCCCATCTTCACGAACAGGTCGGGGCCGTCGAAGCCGGTGACCTCGAGCACCTGGCCGGCGAACATGAAGCTGTCGCCGATGCGGAGCTGGCTGGCGAACCACTCCTCGACCTTGCCGAAGCTGCGGCCGCGCCGGCCGAAGACGACGTTGAGCGCCGCCGCCTCGACGATCGTCCCGGCGTTGAGGCGATGCTGCGCCGCGAGCCGCGGGTGGCTGACGCGGTAGAGCCCGTCGGGGCCGAGCGTCAGCCGCTTGTAGCGCTCGTAGGCGCGGAGCGAATAGCCGCCCGATTCGATGAAGCCGAGCGTGCGGTCGAACTCGGCGCGCGGCAGGCCGGCATAGGGCGCCGACGAGCGGACCTCGTCGTACATCGCTTGCGCGGCGAACGGCGCCGAGCAGGCGCACGCCATCAGGTGCTGCGCGAGGACGTCGACGCCCCCGGGGCGGAACAGGTCAACGTCGAGCTCGTGCGCCTCGACCGCGTCGCGCGCGGCGAGGCTTTCGAGATATTCGAAGCGGTTGCCGGGGACGACGACGGCTTCCGACACCTCGTCCATCCGGTGGTTGGCGCGGCCGATCCGTTGGAGCAGCCGCGACGATCCCTTGGGTGCGCCCATCTGGACGACGAGGTCGACGTCGCCCCAGTCGATGCCGAGGTCGAGGCTCGCGGTCGCCACGATCGCGCGCAGCCGACCGGTCGCCATCGCGTTCTCGACCTTGCGCCGCGCCTCGGGGCTGAGCGAGCCGTGGTGGATACCGATCGGGAACGCGTCGTCGTTCTCCGCCCACAGATCGCGGAAGATCAGCTCGGCGACCGCGCGGGTGTTGACGAAGACGATGGTGAGCTTGTGCTGGGCGATCAGCTTGATCACCTGCCGCGCCGCGTAGCGGCCGTTGTGCCCCGCCCAGGGGATGCGCCCGTCGGGGACGAGGATGTCGACGTGCGGTTCGGCCCCCGGGTCGCCGTGGACGAGGCGGACTGCGCTGGCGTCGGCGTCGGGGGCAAGC
>CAXTPH010000276.1:0-3510 GCA_964245955.1 uncultured Sphingomonadaceae bacterium
ACACCCCGCAGAACGCGCCCCAGTTTTCGGCGTCGATCGGCTTCGTCTATTCGTATGACACAAGCATCGGTGCCTTGGCCTTCGCCGCGAACGACCATTATACGTCGAGCACGCCGAAGACGAACGACGACAGCGTGATCGACGCGCCGCATCACATTGTCGACCTGTCGCTCAACTGGACCGCGACCGGCAAGCGGTACGATGCCAGCCTGTGGGTCAAGAACGTCGGCAACGAATATACCTATGCCGTCGGGCAAATCGGGACCAGCTTCGTCGTCGTTCCCGGCGCGCCGCGGACGTTCGGCGGTTCGGTCGGGGTGCATTTCTAATGTGGCGGCGCGTGCGCGGGGGTTCACGCGCGCGATGGAGCAGGAGAGGCGTATGGCGATGACGATGCAATGGCGGACGTTGGCGCTTGCCGCGGGGCTCGCCCTCGTGCCCGCAGGCGTCGCCGCCCAGACGACACCGCCGGTCAAGGCAAGCTGGTACGGTGACCCCGCCGCGCCCGATCTCAGCGGGGTGTGGAAGCTGCAGCCGACGACCGCCGCATCCGGCAGCAAGGAAGGCTGGTTGCCGTGGCCGCCGCCGCTCAAGGGCAGCTTCGCCGCGACCTACGCCAAGCGTCTCGCCGACCCGGCCGCGCGGACCGACGACCCCGTCGTTACCTGCCAGCCGCCGGGGATGCCGCGCTTCGACACCGGCACCAATGGCGCGCTGCTGATCATCCAGACGCCGGGCCGGGTGACGCTGTACCGCGACGGCATTCCCGCTCGCCGCGTCTGGGTCGACGGTCGAGGGCTACCGGCGGCGAAGGATCTCGAGGCGTTCTCCAACGGCAACGCCATCGGTCACTACGAAGGCACCGACCTCGTCACCGAGGTCGTCGGCGTGAAGAACCAGCCGATCGACGCCACCGGCATTCCGCACGGCGACGCGCTGAAGATCACCGAGCGTTTCCACCGTGTCGACGCGACGACGCTGCGGGTCGAGGTGACGCTGACCGATCCGGACGCACTGGCCCGGCCGATGAAGTCGACCGTCACCTATACCGCGTGGCCCGACCCGCTGTGGGAGCCGCGCGAGTTCCTGTGCCGGCCCAAGACCGATTACCATCCCGACAAGTACGTCCGCTGACCGGAACAGGAGCCGACATGATGCGACCGCTCTATCTTGTTCCCTTCGGTCTCGCCGCGGCGCTGGCGTCGAGCCTGCCCGCGGCACCCGCCGCGCGGACGCCGCCGTCGGCGGTCTCGTTCTACGGCGATCCCGCCGTCCCCGACGTCTCGGGCATCTGGCTTGGCATGACGATGGGCATTCCCGGCGTCGGGCCGCAGAGCAACTCGGGCGCGACCGGCGATGGCCGCCCGCCGACCTATTTCACGCCATGGCCGCTGCCGTACACGCCGGCGTATCAGAAGATCTACGACGACCGGGTCAAGTCGGCGAAGGGCGGGCGCGCCCTCGGCGACATCGGTTCACGCTGCCTGCCGTTCGGGCTGCCGCACATGCTGACGTCGAAATTATACCCCGACGAAGTCGTGCAGACCCCCGGACACGTGATGATCTTCGTCTTCGGCACGTTTCCGATCGTCATCTGGACCGATGGCCGCGGTCATCCCGCCGACCTCAAGCCGAGCTACAACGGCCATTCGATCGGCGAGTGGCGCGGCGACACGCTGGTCGTCGACACCGTCGGCATCATCGAGACGACGCCGATGGATACTGCGCGCAATCCGCATAGCGGCAACATCCACATCAAGTGGACGATGCGCCGCGTCGCGCCCGACGTCGTGCACGTCAACCTGACCTTTCACGACGACAAGGCCTTCACCGAGCCGGTGGCGATGACGCAGATCTGGCACCGCAAGTCGGGACCCGAATGGGCCCTGCTCGACGACCAGTCGTGCTTCGAAAACAACCAGGACGTCGCGCCGCCGGCGACCGCCGACGGCTTCATCAAATTCTAGAACGTCGGCGGGAATGAGCTTGGACAAGACAGCACGCGGACTGGTGGCGATCGGTGTCGCGCTGCTCTTCACCAGCGCGGCGCGCGCCGACGACGTCGCCGCGTTCGGCAAGGACCGCGAGATGCGCTTCGCTGCGTTCAAATCCGCGCACAAACCGCAGGACGCCGAGATCGCCCGGATCAAGGCGGCATCGGCGGCACTCGTCGCCGCTGCGCCGCCACCCGCTGCGACCGATGCGCCGCCGGTGATCTGGCGGGTCGATGCGACGTCGGCGGTGGTGTTCGATATTCCCGTCGGACCCCGGATGGTCGTCGTCCCCGCGGGTGAGGCGACGATCGGTGCAGCTGCCGGGCCGCGTCGCCGCGTCCGCTTCGCCGCGCCGGTCGCAATCGGCATGTTTCCGATCACCTACGGCGAATACGGCTGGTTCGCGGCGAAGACCGCGCGCCCGGCGGCACCCTGCGCGGCTCCCGAAGGGACAGTCGCTGCGACGGCACCACGCGATTGGCAATCGCCGGGGTTCGCGCAGACCGCGCGCAGCCCGGTGACGTGCGTCACCTTCGACGATGCCAACGCCTATGTCGCATGGCTGTCGGCGCAGACCGGCCAGCGTTACCGGCTGCTGACCGAAGACGAATATGAGTTCGTCAATCGCGCAGGTACGACGACGGCATTCTGGTGGGGCGACGATGCCGCTCTCGCGTGCCAGTTCGTCAACGCGCTCGACGCCGACGCAGCGTCGATCCGCCCGTCGGCGACGGCGAACACCTGCCACGATGGGCATGTCTTCACGATGCCGCTCGACGCGTCGAAGGCCAATCCGTTCGGCTTGTTCGACACCACCGGCAATGTCTCATCGTGGACCAACGGCTGTTGGCGGCGGTTAATTGGAACCGCTCCGAACGCTCGGTCGTGCGGGGACCATGTCGTCCGCGGTGGATCATGGGCGAGTACCACCGCCGAGCTTCGTACTGATGCGCGGGCAGAGGCTATGGGGGCGCGGAGCGACATCGGGTTCCGCACCGCCCGCAACCTATAAAAACGGTATCGTATACGATTGGTATCTTGATCGATAATACGAGATCCGTTATGCGCATTGTAACGCCAACCGAGACTGGCGATCGACATATCTGAATGCTCTGCGCGCGACACGCGAGCGACTCCGGGGGGACTGACGAAATGCGCCTGCTTCTATTGACGACGACCGCAATCACGTTGGTCAGTCCTGCGATTACATCCGCGCAGACCTCGTCGTCGCCAGCAATCGCCGGCGCGGCGACCGCCCGCAGCTCGTCCGAAGCCGGGCCTTCGGCGCAAACTCCGGCCTCAACCGGGCTCGACGACATCGTCATCACCGCCCAGCGCAAGTCCGAGAATGCCCAGCGCGCGGCGATCGCGATCAACGTCGTCGGCGGTGCCGACCTCGTCGCGGCGGGCATCTCGCAGGCGGACCGGCTCGGGCAGCTCGTGCCGGCGTTGACGATCGAAACCGTCGGACCGTCGACCGCGCTTTTCATCCGCGGCGTCGGCAATTTCTCGGTGT
>CAXTPH010000277.1:0-3481 GCA_964245955.1 uncultured Sphingomonadaceae bacterium
TCCATGCACCCGACACGCTGCGGTCGCTGGTCGCGCGGGCGCAGGGGGAGGGGCGCGTCCTCGTCTCGCTGATGGCGCGGCTGCGCTGTGACACCCTCGCCGAGCGTTTTCTCGTTCCCGCCTTCGTCTGGTTCTTCGCGATGCTGTTTCCGTTCCGCGCGGTTGGCCGCGGCAAGGTCGCGGCGGCGGCGGGTGGGGTGATGCTCGTCGACCGCGCCGCGCTCGAGCGGGCGGGGGGCATCGCCGCGATCCGCGGCGCCCTGATCGACGACTGCGCGCTGGCGCGGGTGATGAAGGCGCAGGGGCCGATCGCGCTGCTGTTGACCAACCGTTCGATGTCGCTGCGCGACTATCCGCGCGTGCGCGACGTCGGCGCGATGATTGCGCGCTCGGCCTACGCCCAGCTCGACTATTCGCCGCTGCTGCTCGTGGGAACGCTGCTCGGGCTGGCCGTGACGTTCGCCGCCCCGCCGCTGCTGACGGTGTTCGCCAGCGGCGGGGCGCAGGTCGCGGGCGCGGCGGCGTGGGGGATGATGTCAGCGGCGTTCCAGCCGATGCTCCGCTTCTACCGCCGCTCGCCGATGTGGGGCGCGGCGGTCCCGGCGATCGCGCTCGTCTACGGCTGGTCCACGATGATGTCGGCGGTGCATACGTGGCGCGGGCAGGTCGGGCAATGGAAGGGCCGTGTCCAGGCCAAGACGGCATGACCCCGAACCGCACCGCCACCACCGAGAACTTCCCCGTCGCGTCATGGCTGATCCGTGCCCGCCACCGCGCGCCAATCATGGCTTTCTACCGCTTCGCGCGGGCCGCCGACGACATCGCCGACCATGCGCCGCTGACGCCGCCCGAAAAGCTTGCGCGGCTCGAGGCGATGCGCGCGACGGTCGCCGGGGAGGCCGAAGCCGAACCGACCGCGCTGGCGCTGCGCGAGGCGATGGCGGCGCGGCGGCTCGACCCGGTACACGCGCTCGACCTATTGACCGCGTTCGTCCGCGACGTGACGACGCCGCGCACCGCGACCTACGACGATCTGATCGGCTACTGCGCAAAGTCGGCGATGCCGGTCGGGCGCTTTGTGCTCGACGTCCATAGCGAGGACCGGTCGACGTGGCCGGCGTCGGACGCGCTGTGCGCGAGCCTCCAGATCATCAATCACCTGCAGGACTGCGGGAAAGACTTCCGCGAGATGGGCCGGGTGTATATCCCCGACGACATGCTGTCCGCCGCCGGTCTCGATATCGAAGTTCTCGGCGGCCCCGCCTCGCCGCCGGCGTTGCGCGGCATCATCGTCGACCTCGCGCGCCGCTGCACGACGCTGCTGGCCCAGTCTGCCCCGTTCGCGGCGATGCTGCGCGACCGGCGGCTCGCGGCCGAGGTGCGGGTGATCCAGCGGCTCGCCGAGGACCTGGCGGCGCAACTCGCGGTCCGCGACCCGCTCGCCGAGCGGATCGAGCATTCGAAGCCCCGCGCCGCATGGCTGGCGCTGACCGCGGTGCTCGCGTGACCGACGACGACCGCGTCGCGCTCAACGGCCAGATCTCGCGCAGCTCGTTCTACGCCGGGATGCGTGTCCTGCCGAAGGCCGAGCGCGAGGCGATGTTCGCGGTCTATGCCTATTGCCGCGCGGTCGACGACATCGCCGACGACATCGACCGCGGCCGTGCCGACCGCGCCGCCGCGCTCGCCGCGTGGCGCGGCGATATCGACGCGCTCTATGCCGGCGGGCCGCCGGGGCGCGCGGCGATGGTTGCCGACGCGGTCGCGCACTTCGGCCTCGCCAAGGACGATTTTCTTGCGGTCATCGACGGCATGGACATGGACGTCGCCGCCGACATCCGCGCCCCCGACATGGCGACGCTCGACCTCTACTGCGACCGGGTGGCGAGCGCGGTCGGACGGCTGTCGGTGCGGATCTTCGGGATGCAGGGTGAGCCGGCGACCGCGCTCGCGCATCATCTCGGGCGGGCGCTGCAGCTGACTAACATTTTGCGCGACATCGACGAGGACGCGGCGATCGGACGGCTGTACCTGCCGCGCGAGCATCTGACCGCGCACGGCATCGCCGGCGACGATCCGCTCACGGTTGCCGCCGACCCGGCGATCGACGGCGTCGCGCGCGACCTCGCGGGCCTCGCGCACAAGCATTATGCCCATGCCAAGACAATCCTTGCCGAGCGCCCGGCGGGGTATCTGTTCGCACCGCGGCTGATGGCGGGGGTCTATTCGAAGACGTTGTCGCTGATGGAGGCGAGCGGCTGGCAGTGCCCGCGCCGCCGGATCAAGCTGCGCAAGGCGGCGCTGCTGTGGACGGTGATCAAGGTCGGCCTGCTGCGGTGACCGTCCATGTCATCGGGGCCGGACTTGCCGGCCTGTCGGCGGCGGTCGAGCTCGCCGCCGCCGGGCACCATGTCATCCTGTCCGAAGCCGCGCCGCAGGCCGGCGGGCGGTGCCGCTCGTACGCCGACGCCGCGACGGGCCTGACGATCGACAACGGCAACCACCTCGTATTGTCGGGCAACGACGCGGTGCTGGCGTATCTCGCCCGGATCGGCGCGAGTGACCGCCTGCGCGGGCCGGACAGCGCAGTGTTCAGCTTCGTCGACCTCAAGGGCGGCGGTTTCACCGTCGCGCCGAACGACGGGCCCGTGCCGTGGTGGATTTTCGCCAAGGCGCGGCGCGTGCCGGGGACCGGAGTTGCAGACTATCTCGCGCTCGCACGGCTGCTCCGGCCACCGGCGGGAGCGACGGTCGGCGATATCGTGGCGACCACGGGACCATTGTGGGACAAGCTGCTCGAACCCGTCCTGCTCGCCGCGCTCAACACCTCGCCCGCGACCGCGTCGGCGGCATTGGCGAGCGCGGTCGTGCGCGGGTCGCTCGCGCGCGGCGGCAACGCGTGCCGCCCGCTGATCGCGCATCCAACGTTGGCGGCGGCGTTCGTCGATCCGGCGTTGGCCTATGTGCGCGCGAACGGTGGCGAGGTACGGCCGCGGCGGCTGACCGCGCTCGGCATCGAGGGCGACCGCGTGACGGCGCTGACCTTCGCCGATGGCGCCGAACCGGTCGAGGGCGCGGTAATTCTCGCGGTGCCCGCGCCGGTTGCGGCGACGCTGCTCCCCGGTCTCGGCGTGCCCACCGCGTTCAACCCGATCGTCAGCCTGCACTTCGCGACCCCGCCACCCGCGACCGCCCCGGCGATCCTCGGCGTTCTCGGCGGGCTGACCGAATGGATCTTCGCCTTCCCCGACCGGATTTCGGTGACGATCAGCGCGGCGAACGCGCACGTCGACCGCGACCGCGCCGAGTTGGCTGCCGCGGTCTGGGCCGAGGTCGGCATCGCGCTCGGTCTGAAGGCAGCGCTTCCCGCGTGGCAGGTGGTCAAGGAACGCCGCGCGACCTTCGCCGCGACGGTCGAGCAGGATGCGCTGCGCCCCGTCGCCGCGACCGCGACGCGTAACCTGTTCCTCGCCGGCGACTG
>CAXTPH010000278.1:0-3463 GCA_964245955.1 uncultured Sphingomonadaceae bacterium
CCCGGCTACACCGCGGCCGCCGGCTTTACGCTGGCGGCTTCGGCGGCGCACGACGGGACGCGGCTGATCGCCGTCGTCCTCGGCGGGCCGACCCGGCTGGCGCGCGACGGCAATGTCACCAACCTGCTCAACACCGGCTTCGAGGTCGTCAGCCGCCGCGCGCACGGCGAGTTCACCACCGTTGCCGAGAACCTTGCCGAGCCCGAGGACCTGTCCGATGGCACCCTCCAGGGCCTCGCCGAGACGAGCGTCGGCGATAACCCGACGCTGGCGATGCTCGCGCAGCGCACGCCGGTGAAGCACGGCCGCAGCTGGTAGCGATGCGCCGCCGCATCGCGAGCGGCTCGGCGTACGAAGACCTGATCGGCTATTCGCGGGCCGTTGCCGACGACGACGGCTGGATCTTTGTCTCGGGGTGCACCGGGATCGATCCGGTGACAATGACGCTCGCCGACGGCGTCGAGGCGCAATGCGCGGCGGCGCTGGCGACGATCGGCGCGGCGCTCGCCGAAGCCGGCGCGGGCTTCGCCGACGTCGTCCGCGTCCGCTACATCCTGCCCGATGCCGCCGAATTCGAAGCGTGCTGGCCGTTGCTCCGCGCGGCGTTCGGTGCGGCGAAGCCGGCGGCGACGATGATCGTCGCGGGCCTGATCGACCCCAAGATGCGGATCGAGATCGAGGTGACGGCGCGCAAGGCCCTGTGACCCGCCACGCGAGCTTCGCGCCGGTCGTCGACGCCGCCACCCGCGTCCTGATCCTCGGCAGCCTACCTGGCGCGAAGTCGCTCGCAGCGGGGCAATATTATGCCAATCCGCAGAACGCCTTCTGGCAGCTTGTCGGGGGTGTGATCAACGCCGATCTCGCCGCGCTGGCGTACCCTGACCGGCTCGCAACGCTGCTGGCGGCGGGCATCGGCGTGTGGGACGTCGTCGCCAGTGCGCGGCGCAGCGGGAGCCTCGACGGCGCGATCCGCGAGGTGGAGGGCAACGACCTCGCCGCACTCGTCGCGACGCTCCCCGCGCTCGCGTTCGTCGCGTTCAACGGCCAGAAGGCGGCGGCGATCGGCGCGCGACTGCTAGACCCGGCCACTCCGCGTGTGGTCCTGCCGTCGAGCAGTCCGGCGTACACGCTGCCGTTCGCGACCAAGGCATCGGCGTGGGCGGTTATCGGCCGCGTTCCCGCGACCGGTTCGATTCGTCCTACGACTTCTTCGTCGACTCCGCCGACTTGGGAGCGGTCGCCTTGATCTTCGCCAGCGAGGCGCGGTTGAGCGCGGCAATGTCGGCGGATTGCGGCACCGGGCCCGTGGCCTTGTTTTGGCGATGGCGGGTGGCAGCCGTCGCCGGCAACGCTGCCAACAGGATCAGGACGATGGCCCCAGCAGCCTGAACGGTTCGCTTCATGTCGCATTCTCCAACACTAACAGAGATTGCCAAACCGTTAATAATACCCCCCGTTCCATTGCCGCGACGGCGTCACTATCTTTGCTGACATAGCGGAGTTGACCCATGCGGCTGAGCGTTCTCGACCAGACCCCGATCGCCGAGGGCACGACCGCGGCGTCGGCGCTCGCGAATTCAATCGACCTCGCGAAAGCGGCGGAACGGTTCGGCTATCATCGCTACTGGGTCGCCGAGCATCATGCCTCGCCCGCGCTCGCCGGGGCCGCGCCCGAGGTGCTGCTCGCCGCGATCGGCGCGGGGACGCGGACGATCCGGCTCGGCAGCGGCGGGATCATGCTGCCGCATTATTCGCCGTTCAAGGTCGCCGAGACCTTCTCGATGCTCGCCGGACTGTACCCCGACCGGGTCGACCTCGGCGTCGGTCGTGCGCCGGGGAGCGACCAGCGCACCGCCTTCGCGCTCCAGCGCGACCGGCGGACGCAGGCGCCGAACGACTTTCCCAGCCAGCTCGCCGAGCTGCTCGCCTATCTTGAGGATGCGCTGCCGCCGGGCCATGCTTTCGCCGACCTTGCGAAGACGTTGCCGGGACTGCCCGAGACGCCCTACGTCTGGCTGCTCGGCTCCTCGCCCGACAGCGCCGGCTGGGCGGCGGAGACCGGGCTGCCTTATTGCTTCGCCGACTTCATCAACAGCGACGGCGCGGACATCGCCGCGCAATACCGCCGTGCGTTCCGTCCCGGCGTTCGCGCGGCGAAGCCGTACACGATGACGGCGCTGTGGACGGTCTGCGCCGAGACCGATGCCGAGGCCGAGCGGCTGGCGCTGTCGTCGCGGATGATGCTCGCGCATCTGCTCACCGGCGTGCTGATTCCGGTCCCCACCCCCGAAAAGGCCGCCGCGTGGCTCGCCGCCAACCCGCACGCCGCGCAGCGCCGCGGCCGCCGGATGATCGCCGGATCGCCCGCGACGGTCCGCGCCGGAATCGAGGCGGCGGTCGCCGAATACGGCGCCGACGAGGCGATGCTCGTCAACATCGTCCACGATCACGCCGCGCGGGTCCGAAGCTACGAACTCGTCGCCGAGGTGTTCGCGGACCAACGGCTCGCCGCGTGAAGATCCTCCCCGCTTGCGGGGAGGGGGACCATCGCGCTTGCGATGGTGGAGGGGCGGCGGAGCAGGCGCTGACAGTGGGTGCGTCGGACCGCCCCTCCACCACGCGCTGAAGAAGCGCGCGGTCCCCCTCCCCGTCCCGGGGAGGATCTTTCGGCGGCAGGTTGACACCGCAGCGCAGCATCGGTTGATGGCGGGCATGGCAACTGGGGGCCGCGTGAATACGATCAGGGTATTGGCGCTTGCGTCGGGCGGCGGCCATTGGGTCCAGCTGCTGCGGATGCGGCCGGCGTGGGACGGCTGCACGGTGACCTATGCGACGGTCCACGCCGATTCGGCCGCCGACGTCGCGCCGGCGCGGCTGTTCACCTTCACCGACGCGTCGCGCAAGGATTTCTGGCGGCTCGGCATCGTCGCGGTGCAGATGTTCGGCATCGTCGCCCGCGTCCGCCCGCACGTCGTTATCACCACCGGCGCCGCGCCGCCGCTGTTCGCGCTTCTGTTCGGGCGGCTGTTCGGCGCGCGGACATTGTGGATCGACAGCATCGCCAACGGCGAGGTGCTGTCGTCGTCGGGCAGGCTTGCGGCGCGGGTGGCGACGACCCGCCTGACGCAGTGGCCGGCGCTGGCCAAGGACGGCGTCGGCTATTGGGGCAGCGTGCTGTGACCGCCGGCATCTTCGTTTCGGTCGGGTCGATGATGCCGTTCGACCGGCTGATCCGGACGATGGACGACTGGGCGGCGGCGCATCCCGGCACGCCCGTGCTGTTCCAGATCGGCAAGGGGCAGTACGAGCCGCGCCACGGCCGCTTCGTCCGGCTGATGCCGGTCGCCGCGTATCGCGCCGCGCTCGCCGACGCCGCGCTGTTCGTCGCGCACGCCGGCATGGGATCGATCATCTCGGCGATTCAAGCGGGCAAGCCGCTCATCATGCTACCGCGCCTGCAGCG
>CAXTPH010000279.1:0-3456 GCA_964245955.1 uncultured Sphingomonadaceae bacterium
CATGACCGAGCGCATCGGGCGTCTCGGCGAGCCAGCGCATCGCGACGAGGCAATCCTCGGTTGCGGCGGGAAAGCGATGCTCGGGGGCAAGGCGGTAGTCGACGCTGACGACGGTGATGCCGAGAACGCGGGCGATCTCGGCACAGAGCGAATCATGGGTCTCGAGGTCGCCGATCACCCAGCCGCCGCCGTGGAAATAGACGAGGACCGGTCCTGGGCCAGGGTTGGCGACCGCGGTGTAGACGCGCGCGGGGATGGCATGGCCGTGCGGGGAGGGGATATCGAGGTCGACGACCGACGCCAATTCGCCGCGCGGTAGTTCTGTGAGCTGTCCCATCATCCGCATCATCTGCCGCGCGGTCGCGGGGTCGCCCTCCTCCATCTTCGGACCGGGCGCGGCGGCGAGCATTGCGAGCAGGTTGGCGACGTCAGGACGAACGAACGGCATCTCTTCTCTCCCCAGGCTTTCGCCGATCATAGCGGCGACGGTGGCTTACCGCCAAGCCGGCGTCGGCGGTGAAAGTTACACAAGTTCACGCAACGACCGCGGTTTTCCATGACACGCTGCGTCCGCTCGGAGCGGAAGATCACGACCTGCGCACGAATACGCGTGTTTTTCGTCGGCCCCGGCCGTGATCGCACGGCGATGAATTAGTGCGACCTCGCAAGCGGCTTCGGGCGGAAGTTCACGACCGGCGCACGCAGCGGGCAGCTTCGCGCGGGCGGTGGCGACGCATGCCGTCGGGGGCGGCATGATGGCGGGGAGGGGAGGCGTCGTCACCCGCGAACGCTAGGCGCGCGGATGGGGTGTAGGACAGCATTTTCAACTGCGAGCGCTGCGCTTGCGGTGCGCAGCCGCACTCGCCGCGTACAAATCGCGCGCAACCCATTGGCCGGGCGCTACGTTAACTAATCTGAACGATTTTCGGCACCGAAGGGGTGACGCGATGGGGAGCGAGGACTGGCGGCTGCGGCGCGCCGACGAACTGTTCGGCCCCGGCCGCCTGACTGCAGGCGACGTGCCGCGCCCGCCGGCTCCCGAGCGCGTACGCGAGGGCGTCCTGCCGATCATCCCGCCGGCGGCGCCTGTGGCACCGGCCGCGGCGGCGATCGAGCGTCCACCGATCGCGCCTGACCCGCCGCCGCTCGCGCCGGTCGGACCGTCGCTGTACCGCGCCAAACCCATCGAGGCGCCGCCGCCCCGTGCCGCGCGGGTCGCCCCGGCGTCGGCAGCGCCCGCGCCGGTGCGATCACGGGCAGGATCGCGGTCCTGGACGGTGCTCGGCGTCATCGTCGTTCTCCTCGTCGGCGGCCTGATCGGCTGGATTGCGCGGGGCCCGGCGCGCTCCGCCGTGGCATCGCACCCGGCCGCGGTCGCGTCGGTCGCGGCGCGCCGCGCGTCGGTTGCCCGCGTGGCAGTGCCGGCCGCGCCTCGAGCCATGCCGGCGTCCGCCGCGCCGCCAGCTGCCCGCGTCGCGGTGCCCGACGCGCCCCGTGCCGCTCCAGCGGTAGCTGCGCCCCCTGTCGCGACCGTTCGCGTCCCCGCCGCCGCTGCGCGCCCGGCTCACGTCGCCACGCCCCGTTCGGCAAAGCGCCTCTCGGGCTCGACCGCCGCCCCCACGATTGTCGCCGCGGCCAAACCGGTCCGCGCTGCTGTTTCCGTTGCCGCGACGCGCCCAATGCCGGTGCCGCGCCGCGCCCGTCTCGCCAGCGCGCCGAGCTACGACTGCCGCCGCAACCACGGCGCGATCACCAGCGCGATCTGCGACGATCCAGCCCTTTCCGCGCTCGATCGCCAGCTCTCGGCGCGCTTTGCCGTGCTCGATGCACGCGAGGATCCAGCGACGGTCCAGCGGCTGCATCGTGGCGAGACGGCGTTCCTCAACGCACGCCAAAGCTGTCCCGACCGCGCGTGCCTGATCGATGCGTATCGCACCCGGCTGCGCGAGCTAGACGAGTAGCGAACGGCGCACCCTGCGCCGCGTGGACGACGGGTCCCAAGGCGTGATCTGAACCATCGCGGCGGGCAGGCGTTGAATGTTGATGAGACCTGGCGGATCAAGAACTGATTTGGCTTGCCGGGCGGCGATCGTATTGGTCACGGGCGGCCTTTCCGCCTGTGACGCGCCCAAGGACGCCGCACCGTCGACGGTGAAGAATGCGACGAGCGTAACCGCCCCAAGCGGATCGTCGGCGGCGCAGGGGGTGGCGATCGTCGCCGACTTTCTCCAGCGGCGTGGCGAGGACATCAAGGCGTGCTTCGCCGGCGCCCCGGACATCGTCGGGCCGGGTGCAACCCAGCCGGGGCCGGGCAGGGCCCGACCCGCAGTCGTTATCAACCGGCTTGTCGTCGCGATCGACGCCTCGGGATCGATGGCAGCGAAGACCGGCAGCACGACCAAGATGGACGCGGCCAAGCGCGCCGCGACCGCTTTCCTTGGCGGTGTGCCGTCCAAGACCGAGGTCGGGCTGATCGCCTTCGGCCATCGCGGTAACAACCGGCCCGACGGCAAGGCCGAAAGCTGCCGCGGCGTCGAGACGATCTATCCGCTCGGCACCGCCGACGCGGCCGAGGTCGGCCGCGCGCTACAGGCGGTGCGGGCGACCGGCTGGACCCCGCTTGCGGCGGCGATCACCAAGGCAGGCGGGGCGTTCGTGCCGAGCGACACGCCGGGAGCGCAGGTCGTGTATGTCGTGTCCGACGGGATCGAGACGTGCGGCGGCGATCCGGTCGCGGCGGCGCGGGCGCTCAATGCCGGACCGGTCAAGGCGATCGTCAACATCATCGGCTTCGACCTCGACGCCGCCGATCGCGCGCAGTTGCAGGCGGTCGCGGCGGCGGGCGGCGGCACCTTCGTCGAGGCGCACAGCGAGAGCGACGTCAGCCGGATGCTCGACGAGACGCGGCGCAAGGCGCAGGCGGCATCGGCGATGACGACCGAATATTTCGACGCGGGCGCGCGCAGCACGGCGAATAATTTCGCGGTCGGCAAATACACGACGAAGGTCAACTTCTGCATCGCGCACGCCACGTCGGCAGAAAGCGCGGGGCTGCTCAAGCAACTCGACAGCGGCTCAACGCCCGGGCCGGTCCGCGAGGCGGCGATGGCGGTGCTACGTACCCGGCACGAGGGCTATCGCGACGAGGCGGCGAAGATCTCGCACGACCTGCTCGCGCGGTCGACGACGGCGAACGACGCGATCGCCGCGCAGCAACGCGCGAGCGAGATCCGGCTCGGCGTGAGGCCGTGACCGCTGCGTAGGGTGAGGTAGTCGATTAGCGCCGCCTGGCGGCTCTCGGGCGCGGTCATCGCGATCTGGAACTCCGTTGGTTTACCGTTTTCAGTAGGGACTTAGCCGCGACCGGACGCGGCTAAATAAGAGGCTAGCGCGCCATGCCGCCTTGGCGAAAGGCTCGATGTTCCGCCGATGTTGCCTTGGGTGCGTTATTGCCAT
>CAXTPH010000280.1:0-3425 GCA_964245955.1 uncultured Sphingomonadaceae bacterium
AGCCGAGCGGCATGAACGGGTGGAAGTTCGCGGTGTGGATCAGCGGCAGCGCCAGCGCGAGGAACATGCACAGCGTCAGGATCTTGATCATCACCAGCACCGAATTGAAGCGCGCGCTCTCGCGCGTGCCGACGACCAGCAGCGTCGTCACCGCCAGCGCGATGAACATCGCCGGCAGGTTGATCAGGCCCGGGTCCTTGTCGAACGGCCCGTGCACCCAGGTGCTGGGAATGGTGATGTTGAAGAAGCGGTTGGCTAGCCCGACCATATAGCCCGACCAGCCGACCGCGACCGCGCTCGACGCGATCGCATATTCGAGGACCAGCGCCCAGCCGACGACCCACGCGGCGACTTCGCCGAAGGTCGCGTAGCTGAAGGTGTATGCCGACCCCGACACCGGGATCATCGCCGCGAGTTCGGAATAGGCGAGCGCGGTCAGCAGGCAGACGACGCCGCAGATGATGAAGCTGATCATCATCGCCGGGCCGGCCTTCGACGCCGCGGTCGCGGTCAGGACGAAGATGCCGGTGCCGATCGTGCCGCCGATGCCGAGCATCGTCAGCTGGAATGCGCCGAGGCTGCGCGTCAGCGGCTTGTGCTGCGCGGTCGCCAGGATCGAATCCAACGACTTGATACGCCAGTCCATTCAGAAATCCCCTCGACCAGCGCGCCCGGTTCGGGGCTGCGCCGCGCTGCTGTTCGCTGGCGCGCAAGGTGGCGCGACCGGCGCATGGCGGTCAAGCGTTAACATCGGACGCGGTCGTGGCGCCGGCCGACCCGAAGTTGACAAAGTTGATCGTTGTCACCGGTTTTTGGGGGTCGTTTTCCGCTCCCGGCGCCGTTGAAGTTGACAAAGTTGATCGTTGTCACCGGTTTTCGCGTCCCGCCGCGCCGGTCGCGTCGCGCCGCGCCCGCCGGGGCGAAGTTGACGAAGTTGATCGTTGTCACCGGTTTTCGCGCAGTTTCGCGGCGTGGCGGCTGGCGCGGCGGGCGTTGCGGCGAATGACGAGGCGGAGCATCCGGCGCAGCTCCCGCGGATCGGCGGCCTCGATCGCGCTGCTCGCCGCGTCGCCGCCGGTGTCTATCGCGTCGGCCAGCAGGTCCTCGATCGTCGCCGGGTCGATCGGCGCGGCAACCGGCCACGCCGCCGCGATCGCCGACCCGTTCCGGCCGCGCGCTTTATAGGCGGCGGCGCGCGACAGGCCGGCCTGCGCCGCCGCGGCGCCGACCGTCGCCCCCTCGGCCCGTGCGGCCAGGAAACGCGCCGCCCGCTCCTCGGTCCAGCCGTCATGGCGGATGCGGCGGGCGGGTTTCGAGGTGTCGGTCATCCGCCCGAGCAACCAAGCGGAATCCTACTAGTCAAGCCACCGGCCGCGCCCCCGCCGGTGCGGCGGGGGCGCGGGGGCATCACTTCACGTCGACGAACGGCAGCGGTGCGTTCGCGCCGGTATAGGTCGGCAGGTGTCCGTCCCATTTCTCGACCGCGCGCAGGCGGACGATCTCCGGGTTGGTCCGGATCGCCTCGGCCTCGACCTGGATCGCCTCGGCATCGCCCTTCGCCTTCGCGACACGGGCCTGCGCATCGGCGGTCGCGGTGGCGATGTTCGCCTGCGCCGCGAGCGCCTGCTGTTCGTTGGCGATCTTGGCGTTGATCTGCGCGAGCACCGCGTCGGGGACAATGATGTTGCCCGCCCAGTAGAGCTGCTCGACCTGCAGCCCGACGGGCGTGAAGTATTTCTGCACGTCCTTCAGCGCGTCGTTGACCAGCGCCGCCTTTTGCGGGCCGTAGATCTGTTCGACGCCGAGCCCCGACGCGCGCTCGACGATCGCGTTGCGGATCGCGTTGCGGAGCGGCCCCTGGATGATCGCGTCCATGTCGGCGCGGTAGCGCTGGAACAGGATCGGCGCACGAAGCGGGTCGACGTGATACGCGACGGCGATGTCGGCGCGCAGGCCGAGGCCGTTCTTGTCCTGGAAGCCGAAGCTTTCGTCGACCGTGTTCTGCTCGGTCTTCGAACTCGTCCAGCTGTAGGTGCGGGTGAACACCGGATATTCGTAATAATTGACCCCCGGCGGCGCGAAGTACCAGCCGACCGGCAACGCGCGGCTGACGACGCCGGCGTCGCTGCCGATATTGTTGACGCGGATGCCGACATAGCCGGGCAGGACACGGAAGAACGCGTTCGACAGGAACAGCACGACGACGATCAACAGCATGACCGTCCCCGCTACCCAGCCGATCCGCCGGACGGGCGAGCGCTGGGGTTCGAGATAGGTGCCGACTACGTCAGTCATCGAAATCATCCTCGGGGGCGAGGAGCGAGCGCAGCCGTCCCGCGCCCCACGCGAGTCCGGCGGGAACGGTGACGATCAAAATGAGCGCGACCAGCAGCGCACCGTCGCGATGCCGGTCGATCAGGGCGGGGACGGCGAACAGCAGCAGCCACGCTGCCGCCAGCACCGCCGCAAGCGCGACGAGGGCAATGGCGGCACGATGGAGCGGCAGCATCATCTGGTCCTGACGCCGGCCATATAGGCGTTCGCCGGGCGGCTTCAATCGCCTTTACGGGAACTTTACGCCGCGATCAGCGCGGCAGCATCGCCCCCATCTGCACGCCGCCGAAGATGTGGACATGGAGGTGCGGCACCTCCTGATGCGCGTGCACCCCGGCGTTGGCGAGGAGGCGGTAGCCGGGCTCCTCGAGCCCCTCCTGCCGCGCCACCGCGCCGACCGCGCGGACGAAGCCGGCGATCTCGGCGTCTGACGCCTGCGCGCTGAAGTCGGCCCACGAGACGTAGGGCCCGCGCGGGATGACGAGGATGTGCACGGGCGCCTGAGGGTTGAGGTCGTGGAAGGCGATCGCATAGTCGTCTTCGTACACACGGCGGCTGGGGATCTCGTCGCGGAGGATGCGCGCGAAGACGTTGGTCGGGTCGTACGGGGCGAGCGCGGGGACGGGCATGTTGCTTCCTTTCTACCTTCCTCCCCCTGGAGGGGGGAGGCGAGAGACGCCGAAGGCGGCCCGGGTGGGGGTGGTCGTTGTCGGGAGCGCGGTGGCCATTCCGACTACCCTCACCCTCCCACGCGTGAAGAACGCGCGGGCCCCTCCCTCTCCCCTGAAGGGAGAGGGGTCACGTTTTGCGCCCCGCCTTCTCCGCCAGCCCCGACACGCCTTCGCGGCGAACGAGTTCGGCGCGAAGGTCGTCGAAGCCGAGGCCGGCGTCGGCGAGGAGGACGGCGAGGTGGAAGATCAGATCGGTCGCCTCGCCGACCAGCGCGGCGCGGTCGTCGCCCATCGCGGCGATGACGGTCTCGACCGCTTCCTCGCCGAGCTTCTGCGCGATCTTGGCACGGCCCTTGGCGGGCAGGTTGGCGACGTGCGACGAGGCCGGGTCGACGGTGGGACGGGCCCCGATCGTTGCAG
>CAXTPH010000281.1:0-3385 GCA_964245955.1 uncultured Sphingomonadaceae bacterium
CACAGGCGGCTGCAATATTCACCGATCATCGCCGATGCCTCGTCGGTCAGGACGCGCTGGTAGGTGCACGTCTTGAGGAACTTGCCGACCCAAAGACCACCGGTGTAACGCGCCGCCTTCTTCGTCGGCAGCGTGTGGTTGGTGCCGATGACCTTGTCGCCGAAGCTGACGTTGGTCCGCGCGCCGAGAAAGAGCGCGCCGTAGTTGGTCATGTTCGCGAGAAAATAGTCGGGATCGCGCGTCATCACCTGGACGTGCTCGCTGGCGATGTCGTCGGCGATGCGGACCATCTCGGCGTCGTCCTCGGCGACGATGACCTCGCCGAAGTTTTCCCACGCCCGGCGCGCGACATCGGCGGTCGGCAGGATCGTCAGCAGCCGCGCGACTTCGCGGATCGTATCCTCGGCCAGCTTGCGTGAGCTCGTCAGCAGGATCGCCGGACTATCGGGGCCGTGCTCCGCCTGGCCGAGCAGGTCGGTCGCGCAAAGTTCGCCGTCGGCGCCGATCTCGTCGGCGATGACGAGCGTCTCGGTCGGTCCGGCGAACAGGTCGATGCCGACCTTGCCGAACAACTGGCGCTTCGCCTCGGCGACGAACGCGTTGCCCGGGCCGACGAGGATGTCGACGGCGCCGATACTCGCCGTCCCGAGCCCCATCGCCGCGACTGCCTGGATGCCGCCGAGGCAGTAGATCTCGTCGGCGCCCGCCATCGCCTGCGCCGCGACGATTGCCGGCGCGGGTTTGCCGCCGAACGGCGGCGCGCACGTGATAACGCGCGGCACGCCGGCGACCTTGGCAGTGATCACGCTCATGTGCGCGCTCGCGAGCAGCGGATACTTGCCGCCCGGCACGTAGCAACCCGCCGCGCTCACCGGGATATGCTTGTGGCCGAGGACGACGCCGGGAAGCGTCTCGACCTCGACGTCGTGCATCGAGGCGCGCTGGATCTGCGCGAAGTTCCGGACCTGGGCCTGCGCGAACTCGATGTCCTTGAGGGCCTGCCCGGTCAGTTGATCGATGCAATCCTGCACCTCGCGCGGGCTCAAACGGTAGTCATCGCGGTCCCAGCGATCGAACTTGACGCTAAGGTCGCGCACCGCCGCATCGCCGCGTGCAGCGATATCGGCGAGGATGGCTTCGACCGTATCGCGAACCGCGCGGTCGGTTCCGGCCTTCGTCTCGGCAGTCGCGCCACGCTTGAGATGAATCGCCATAGTCCCCCATCCTGGTCCGCCAGCAACGTCGGCGCGCCGTGCCGCCTCTCAGTTGACGGCGGATCTAGAGCACCAACCAAGCACTTGCTCAAGCCGATAATATACGGTTATCGGAATCATCGATTTGCCATCGTGCCGGTGTGTAGTGGTGGGAGCAAAGCGACGATGCAGCGGACGGAGAGCCGCAAAGTCATCGGGGGCTCGCATGGCACGTTCGCACATCACCTATCTGGCGTTGCTCGCCCCGGCCCTGCTTGTTCCGGCGACCGCGTCGGCGCAAAGCGCGGCGGCGAGCGGTCCGGCCGATAGCGCCACCGCAACCACCGTCGCGACGACCTCGACCGGCGTCGAGGACATCGTCGTCACCGCGACGCGCCGTTCGGTCGACCTGCAGAGCGTGCCAGCAACGATCGAGGCGGTCAGCGCGAACACCCTGAAGGCCTTCAATATCACCGGGGTCAACCAGCTCGTCACGCTGACGTCGGGCCTCGTCAGCGCGCCGGCGGGTGGCAACAACCTGTTCCTGCGCGGCATTGGCGCGCCATCGACCGGCTATAACGAGGCGCAGGTCGCGGTTTATCTCGACGGCCTCTACCTCGCCAATCCGGCGGTCGGCATCCTGTCGTTCAACAACATCGACCGGATCGAGGTCCTCAAGGGCCCGCAGGGAACGCTGTACGGGCGTAATGTCACCGGCGGGCTGCTTTCCATCATCACCCGGGACCCCGCGCGCGAGCCGCGGCTCGATGCCTCGGTCGGCTACGCCACCTACGACACGGTGACGGCGAACCTCTACGCTTCGACCCCGATCACCGACAATCTCTCGGGCAACGTCGCGGTCTATCATTCGAAGCAGAACCGCGGCTGGAGCCGCAACGTCTTCCTGAACGTCGACGAGCAGCGCAGCGACGAAACCGGGCTCGAGAGCAAACTCAAATGGCAGCCGGGGTCGAAGACGACCGTCACTGCGACGTTCGTCTACGATTATAACAACCGCGATATCGGCTCGGCATACCAGGTCGAGCCGGGGACACTCGGGGCCGACGGCACGCCGTTCCTCGGCAAGTATCGCGTCGTCTCGCGCATCGCGCCCTCGGGCCCGACCAACATCTATATCGGCATTCTGAAGGCCGAGCACGACTTCGGCTTCGCGACGCTGTCGAGCATCACCGGCTACCAGACGAGCCACGCGCTGATCACCTTCCAGGGCGGCTCGCCGCTGCTCGGCCAGCCGACCCCGGCGAGCTTTGCTGTGCCGAACAACTTCTTCTACGAAAAGAACAAGACGTTCAGCGAGGAGCTCCAGCTCACGTCGAAGAAGTCCGACTCACGCTTCGACTGGGTTCTCGGCGCCTTCTACTACAACGATCACACCGAACTCCGGCTCGATACCGTCGGCACCTGCGTCAACGGCATTTGCGGCGGCGCCACGCCGACGCGCAACGACGGTTTCCCGACGACGCGATCGGGGTCGGTCTATGGCGACGGCAGCTACCGCTTCTTCGACGCGACGCGGCTGACGATCGGCCTGCGGTACACCAACGAGGACAAGGGGCTAACCGGCTTGGTCACGCCGCTTCCCGGCTATTCGAATTCGGTGACGACGTTACCGGCGACGACCGCGCTCTACCCCGGCGCGACCTTCGTCGCCGGCGGTGTCGTCCAGCCGGGCATTCCGACCAAGCTCAACTTCGAGCGGCTGACCTACCGCTTCGTGCTGTCGCAGGATATCGGTGACGACTTCCACCTCTATTCGTCGCACAACCTCGGCTTCAAATCGGGAGCGTTCAACGGCAACCTGTTCAGCAATCCGCCCGTCGCCCCCGAACTGCTCTACGCGAGCGAGGCCGGGTTCAAGTCGACACTGTTCGACCACATGCTGCGGATCAACGCGTCATACTTCCATTATGCCTATAAAAACGTCCAGGTCCGGTCGTCCGCGCCGCCGGCACCCGTCGGCAATGCGCTGCTGCTCAACGCCGCCAGCGAGCGGATCGACGGCATCGATGCCGACTTCAGCATCGTCCCCTTCCGCGGCCTGACGATCAGCGGGACCGCCGAGCACCTGATCGCGCGTTACGTCGATTATCCCGGCGCGACGCGGATCGTCCAGGGTCCGAACAAGGTCGTCAACGGGGTGACGGTCGGTTCGGTAATAAACACGAACCCGT
>CAXTPH010000282.1:0-3383 GCA_964245955.1 uncultured Sphingomonadaceae bacterium
ACCGCGCAGCAGGCGAGGCCGAAGGTCATCCACCACATCGAGCCGGTCCGCGCCCAGTTGAACAGGTCCTCGGTCGAGGTGACGAGAAAGCCCTTGTTCGACATCTCGGCGTTGACGTCGGTGAGGAACCCATCGCGCAGTCCCTCGGGCACGGTCAGGGCTGAGACATTGCTGTCGCCGAGCACGCGGGCCTGTTGGTCCTCGGTAAGCAAATTCGTGTTCATTCCCAATCCAGTGCGCCGATCTTCCAGGCGTAGATGAGGCCGATCGCGAGTTCGGCAAGGAACTGCATCATTGCGCCCCACCCCGGCACCCCGGTCCAGTGGAGCGACACCGCCCACGGGAACAGGTACGCCGCCTCGAGGTCGAAGACGATGAACAGGATCGACACGAGGTAGAAGCGGACGTCGAAGCGCGCCCGGCTGTCGCTGAACGCCGGGAAGCCGCTTTCATATTCGGACAGCTTGTTGGCGTCGGGGCGCGACGTGCCGGTCAGCTTCGACACCAGCACCGGCGCGCCGACGAAGATCAGCGAGAAGGCGATGCCGACGCCGATGAACAGCAGGATCGGCAGATACTGATAGGCGATGTCGGGCATCGCTAAGCTCGTGGCTGGCGGCATGGCAAACCTTGTTTCGAGACCCAAAGTCGGGGCGCCGGTTTCGCTGCGGCGGGTTTAGGCCCCACGACGGCGTGGCGCAAGGATTGTGCGGTGCGGCACATGGAGCGGTGTACCGCCGACTGGATCGGGCGTGTGCGCGATGTGGTGCGGCGGCCGGGCTCAGCGCGCCTCGCGGACCGCCGTCGCGATCAGTTTGCCGAGCTTGTTGTGGATACGGTCGTTGCCGGCGACGATCTCGGCCTTCTCGACCGGTTTGTCGCCACCACGCAAATCGGGCACGAATCCACCGGCTTCGCGGACGAGGAGGATGCCGGCAGCGACATCCCAATACTGCAGGTCGCTCTCCCAATAGCCGTCGTAGCGCCCCGCCGCGACCCACGCGAGGTCGAGCGCGGCCGAGCCGAAGCGGCGGATGCCGGCAACCTCGGGCATGACCTTGGCCATAACCCTTTCAAAGACTTGCTGGTTACCGTGCCCACTGAACGGGATGCCGGTGGCGATCAGCGCGTCGGCCATGTCGCCCCGCGACGACACCCGCAGCCGCCGATCCTGCAGCCACGCCCCCTTGCCTTTCTCGGCCCAGAAGCTTTCGTCGGTAAGTGGTTGATAAACGAGGCCCGCGACGACCTCACCGCGCTCCTCGGCGGCGATCGAAATGGCGAAATGCGGCAGGCCGTGGAGGAAATTGGTCGTCCCGTCGAGCGGATCGACGATCCAGCGGTGGTCGGGATCGGCGCCAACCGTCTCGCCCTCCTCCTCCATCAGCAGCCCCCAGTCGGGGCGGGCGTGGGTCAGGATCTCGCGGATCGTCCGCTCGGCCTGACGGTCGGCGTTCGAGACGAAGTCGGCCGGCCCCTTGCGCGACACCTGCAGCGCATCAACCTCGTTGAAATCACGGCGCAATCGCGGCCCCGCCTTGCGCGCGGCCTTGTCCATGACCGTGATCAGACCGGATTGGATCGGCATTTATTCGGCCCGGCGGACATACTCGCGGGCATAGACGTCGACGACGATCTTGGTGCCGACGCCGATGAATGGCGGCACCATGACACGGACGCCGTTCTCAAGCCGCGCCGGCTTGTAGCTCGATGATGCGGTCTGGCCCTTCACCACGCCCTCGGTGTCGGCGATCACCGCCTCGATATGGTCGGGCAGCTGCACCGAGATCGGCTTTTCCTCGTACGTCTCCATCACGACGTCCATGCCGTCGGTAAGGAAATCGGCGGCCTCACCGAGCAGATCCTTCGGCAGCTGGACCTGATCGTAATTGAGCTTGTCCATGAAGGTCAGCTGCTCGCCGTCGGCGAAGAGGAACTGGAAATCGCGCGTGTCGAGGCGAACCTTTTCAACCGTTTCAGCCGAGCGAAACCGCTCGTTGGTCTTGCGCCCGTCGATCAGGTTCTTCAGCTCGACCTGCATGTACGCCCCGCCCTTGCCCGGCTGGGTGTGCTGGATCTTGACCGCGCGCCACAGCCCGGCCTGATATTCGAGGATATTGCCGGGACGAATTTCGACGGCGTTGATTTTCATGGGTGCACGGCTCTGCGGGAGTTGGAAGCCGCGTCTCCTAGCGCAGCGGTGCCCCGGTGCCAAGTTGCGCGCGTGCGAGATACGGCAGCGGATCGACATTCACGTACCCCGGCGCCTCGCTGGCGAAATGGCGCAGCCAGTACGAATGGCCCGAACCGTAGACCACCAGCACGCGGTCGCCCGGCTTGGCGACGTGCATCAGCTTGCCGAAGATCTTGGCGTTGCGCAGGTACCACATCGCGTTCAGGTCGGCTCCCGGCTGACTGTCGGCATCGCCGATCGGCAGCATCGCGTAATAGCCGCCCATGCCCGTCACCGCCGTGCCGGGCGTGTTCATTCGCGTCAGCAGCTGGGCGATGGTCTCGACCTTCTGCCGCGCCTCGAAATCCTTGATCCACGGCTTGATGTCGGCGTTGCTGGCGGCAAGCACCGGCTCCTGCCCGAACTTCTTGGCGGCGGCCTCGACCTTGTCGTACGGGAAATAATCGGGTTCACCCGCCTTCGGCTGCTCGTCGATCCCGCTGACGAGCGACAGGCCGGCGCGGCGCGCGATGCGATAGCCGATCTGGACGATCTCGTTCGCCTCGCCGCGCATCTTGTCGGCGGTCATCGCCGGATATTCGGCGACGGCGAAGTCGGGGGCGTCGCTCTGCATCTCGACCATTACCCGCGTCGGCCTGAACGCCATGATCGCGGTCGCAACCGCATCGAGTTCAGCCTGACGTTGCGGCGTAAGGACTGAATCGGCGGCGATGTTGTTGATATCGTGGCCGGGATTGCCGAAGTGATAACTGCCGAGCACCATCACCTCGACCGGCGCCGCAGCGCCGGCCGGCTGAGGCAGTACGGCCGTCAAGAAAAGCGCCGCCAGTAATCTCCGCATTGCCCGCCCTTATGGTGTACTACGCCGCTAACACGGATGGCGGGGTGGCGGCAGCTTGTCAACCCGTCGGGTCGAGTACCTCGGCAAAACCCGCCACCCCCGCCGCCGGACCGTCGGGGTGTTTCCACACCGCGTTGACCACGGCGATGAAGTCGGCCCCGGCGGCAATCAGCGGCGGCGCGTTCGCCGGGGTGATCCCGCCGATCGCGACGCACGGCAGCTGGCTCAGCGTCGTCCACCACGTCAGCAACGGCGACTCGGGCCGGTAATGCGACGGCTTGGTCGTCGTTTCGTAGAAGGCGCCGAACGCGACGTAATCCGCCCCCGCCTCGCCCGCTTCCATCGCGA
>CAXTPH010000283.1:0-3346 GCA_964245955.1 uncultured Sphingomonadaceae bacterium
TCTTGGCGATCGAGCCAAGATAGGTCCGCAGCGGCGCATGGAGGAGCAGCGCGCACGCGGCGGGGCGAACCGTCAGCATCGCCGGGATCATGCCGTTGATAAGGTTCGACGGTTTGACCACGACCGCCTCGCCCGCGCCGAATGGGCGGGCGAGCAGGGTCAGCGCGTCGTTCAGTACCGCTGCGATCTCGCCCGGGGCGCCGCCGCGATGCTTCCACCCGACGAGGTCGTTGAGCAGCACCGGCTCCTTCAACCCCATCGCCGTCCCCGGCAGGTCGAACGCGCGTGCGAGTAGCGTCGAGCAGCAATAGGCCGAATGGAACACGAAGTGCAGCGGCCCCGCTCGCGCCGCCGCGACCGCCTCGCTCCGTCGCACCACGACCGGGGTCGCTGCCGGCAGATGGTCGTCGGTGAGGAAGGTCGCGCGGTCGTGCTCGGCGCGTGTGACGTGGCGGAAATGCACCGCATCGTGCCCCGGGTCGTAACGGTCGGCGAGCCACAGCGGATCGCGAGCGACGGCGGCGGGAGCGGGAGTGGGGGCGTTCATCGCATCGTTGTGCCGTCCGGTTGGGCGTGCCGCAACGGGGACGGGAAATTTCGCGTCGCACCGGCTTCACGCCGTGGCGGAAACGGTTATGCTCGCGCGCGGCGGAGGGATTCGATCATGATCAAAGTTTTGGGTGCGCTGGCGCTGGCGACAGCGGTTCCTCTGGCGGCGGCCGAGCCACCGGTTGCGCCGACGGCTGCGACCGGCGATGCGATGACGCCGGCACCGGTTGCGCCTGTCGCCCCGGCGCCGCCGTCGGCGCCGACCCCGCCGTCCACGCCGGCGCTGACACCGGCGCAGCTTGCGGCCGCGCAATACCGCACCAAGATCGTCTGCCGCTCGTCGGTCGAGACCGGCAGCCTGATTGCCAAGCGCAAGACCTGCCTGACCGGCAAGCAGTGGGAATATGTCGATCAGGCGCATCGCGACGAAGCGCGCAAGATGATGATGGACAATATGGGCAAGCCGCCGGGAGGTTGAACGATGCGGCTCCACGGTATTCTGGCGATGACGGCGGCGGTCGCGTTGGCCGCACCGGTCGCGGCTGATCCGCCGACAGGCGATTCGGTGCCTCCGGTCGTTGTGCGGATCATCCCCGCAACACCGGTCGTCGCCGCCGAGGCGCCGCAGCCGCTGATCTGCCGGTCATCGGTCGAGACCGGGTCACTAATCCAGCGGCACAAACAATGCCTGACCAAGGCGCAGTGGCGCTACGTCGACGACCAGCACCAGGGCGCCGCGCGCAAGCTCGTCGAAGACCAGATGACCAAGCCGTTCTGCGACGCGCACTGCTGACGCGGCGCGCCGCCGGTTAGCCCGCCGTCAGGCTCAGCCTGCCGTCGCCCTCGTCGACAGCGACGGTCGATCCGTCGGGGACCTTGCCCTGCAGGATGAGGTCGGCGAGCGGGTCCTGCAGATGCTTCTGCACCGTCCGCCGCAATGGCCGTGCGCCGTACACCGGATCGTAGCCGACCCGCGCCAGCCAGCGCCGCGCGCCCTCGGTCAGGTCGAGGTGGATCTTGCGCTCGGTCAGCATCGACTGGACGCGGTCGACCTGGAGATCGACGATCCGGCTCATGTGTTCGATGCCGAGCCGGTTGAACAGGATGATCTCGTCGAGCCGGTTGAGGAATTCGGGGCGGAAGTGCGCGCGGACCATCTCCATCACCGGCTCCTCGACGTCGGCGACCTTCTGGTCGTCGCGCAGCGCGGCGATATACTGCGAGCCGAGGTTCGACGTCAGGATGATCAGCGTGTTGGTGAAGTCGACCGTCCGCCCCTGGCCGTCGGTCAGCCGCCCGTCGTCGGGCACCTGGAGCAGGACGTTGAACACGTCGGCGTGCGCCTTTTCGACCTCGTCGAACAGGATCACCTGATACGGGCGGCGGCGGACCGCCTCGGTCAGCACCCCGCCCTCGTCATAGCCGACATAGCCCGGTGGCGCGCCGATCAGGCGGCTGACCGAGTGCTTCTCCATGAATTCGCTCATGTCGAGCCGGACCATCGCGGCGGGATCGTCGAACAGGAAGTTGGCGAGGCTCTTGGTCAGCTCGGTCTTGCCGACCCCGGTCGGCCCGAGGAACAGGAACGAGCCGAGCGGCCGGTTCGGGTCCTGCAGCCCGGCACGCGCGCGGCGGACCGCGGCCGACACCGCGTGGATCGCATTGTCCTGCCCGATGACCGCGTGGCGCAGCGCTTCCTCCATGCCGAGCAGTTTCTCGCGCTCGCCCTCCATCATCCGGTCGACCGGGATGCCGGTCCAGCGCGACACGACCCCGGCGATGTCCTCGGGGGTGACTTCCTCCTTGAGCATCGCCGACGCGGTCACCGCCTCGGCGTCGAGCAGCTTCTTTTCGAGATCGGGCACCGTGCCATATGTCAGCTCGCCCGCGCGGGCATAGTTGCCGGCGCGCTGCGCCTGCTCGACCTCGAGCCGCGCGGCGTCGAGCGCTTCCTTGATCTTGGTCGCGCTGCTCAGCTTTTCCTTGTCGGCCTGCCAGCGCGCGGTCAGCGTCGCCGACTGTTCCTCGAGGCCCGCGAGTTCGGCTTCGAGCGTGCCGAGCCGGTCCTTCGACGCGGCGTCGGTCTCGCGCTTCAACGCCTCGCGCTCGATCTTGAGGCGCATCGTCCGCCGGTCGAGGTTCTCGATCTCCTCGGGCTTCGATTCGACCTCCATCCGCAGCCGCGACGCCGCCTCGTCCATCAGGTCGATCGCCTTGTCGGGCAGGAAGCGGTCGGCGATGTAGCGGTTCGACAGCGTCGCGGCGGCCACGATCGCGCCGTCGGTGATGCGGACGCCGTGGTGGAGTTCGTATTTCTCCTTGAGGCCGCGAAGGATCGAGATCGTGTCGGCGACGGTCGGCTCGCCCACCACGACCGGCTGGAAGCGGCGTTCGAGCGCGGCGTCCTTCTCGATATACTTGCGATATTCGTCGAGCGTCGTCGCGCCGATGCAGTGAAGTTCACCGCGCGCGAGCGCAGGCTTGAGCAGGTTCGACGCGTCCATCGCGCCGTCGCCCTTGCCCGCGCCGACGAGCTGGTGGACTTCGTCGATGAACATCAACACGTCGGAATTGTCGGCGCGGACTTCGTCGAGCACCGCCTTGAGCCGCTCCTCGAACTCGCCGCGATACTTCGCGCCGGCGATCAGCGCGCCGAGGTCGAGCGACATCAGCCGCTTGTTCTTGATCCCGTCGGGGACGTCGCCGTTGGCGATGCGGAGCGCGAGGCCTTCGACGATCGCGGTCTTGCCGACGCCGGGCTCGCCGATCAGGACCGGATTGTTCTTGGTCCGGCGGG